>JBHICW010000131.1:0-5464 GCA_046759785.1 Alphaproteobacteria bacterium | reverse complement strand
CACGCCGGTGACCCCAGCGGCGACCGTGACCGCGCAACCGGTCCCGCCGTTACCTGAACCGCCGTCGGCGGAGCCGTCGTTTCCGTCCGTGGAGCCGGTTCCGGCGGCGCCGGTTCCCCCGGCGACATCGTCGCCCGCCCCCCCGTCGTCGCCGACGGTGGCCCAGGCCGCTCCGTCGACCCTCCCGCAGCCGACCGCGGTCGCCACACCACCAAAGGTCTCAGGCGACGAGGTATTGAGTGTCGCGACTTTGAAGGAGCTCATCAAAGCGAAGTTCGAAGCGTCGGACCTGGGCGCCGGCGTCCCGGCAGGCGCGGGGCAGCCCGCGGCGGGTGCGTTCCCACAGCCGTCGGGCGTGAGCGGCGCGTCGCCCGCGCCGTCAGTTACGGAGCCTGCGCGTAGCTTGCCGCTTGTCTCGACCGGGGCTCTCGAAGGAGCCGCCACCGGCCTTACAGCGAGCGTCGCGGGCGGCTCGGTGCGGGTGGCGGTGATCCAATTCGCCCACGGTTCGGCGAAGCTGTCCGCGCGGCAGCGTAAGATCTTGAAGAACGTCGTCGCGCTCCACCGGTCCCGGGGCGGCGTCATCCGCGTCGTCGGTCACGCCAGCCGCCGCACGCGCGAGATGCCCTCGGACCAGCATCTGCTGGCCAACTTTGCGATGTCTCTCGAGCGGGCCCAGGCGGTGGCGCGCGAGCTCATGCGCCTCGGCGTCAAACCGGAGGATCTGGTGATCGTCGCCAAGGGGGACAGCGAGCCGATCTACTACGAGTGGATGCCCTCCGGCGAGGCCCACAACCGACGGGCCGAGATTTACATCGACACTTGAGGCGGGGCGGCGCTACAAGGAGCCGCGCGTGAAGCCCCCTTGGGCTTGTCCCCGCCAGGCGGTGCTGGACGAGGAAGGAGCTATTGTCGCCAACGGAAGGCCGCCCGCGCCGGCGAGCGCAGGGCGGGTCGTTCTGTGAGCGCGCCCCTCAAGGTCGGGCTGGCCGGCCTCGGCACGGTCGGGGTCGGGACGTTCCGGTTGCTGGCCGAGCAGGTCGATCTCATCGCGCGGCGGTGCGGCCGACGGGTTCAGGTGGTGGCCGTTTGCGCCCGCGACCGGAAGGCCGACCGGGGCATCGACCTCGAGGGCGTGCGCTGGCACGACGACGCGCGGGCGCTCGCCTCCGACCCCGAGGTGGAGGTGGTGGCTGAGCTCATCGGCGGCGCCGACGGTGCGGCCCTGGAGCTCTGCCGCCAGGCGATCGCCAACGGCAAGCACGTGGTCACCGCCAACAAGGCGCTCCTCGCCCACCACGGCACCCGGCTGGCGGCGGCGGCGGAGGAGCGGGGCGTGAGCCTGGCCTTCGAGGCGGCCGTGGCCGGCGGGATCCCCATCATCAAGGCGTTGCGCGAGGGACTGGCCGGCAACCGGGTCGCGCGCGCCTATGGGATCCTCAACGGCACCTGCAACTACATCCTGACCGCCATGCGCGACGGTGGGCGGGAGTTCGAGGAGGCGCTTCGCGAGGCCCAGCGCCTGGGCTACGCGGAGTCCGACCCCACATTCGACGTGGACGGTATCGACACCGCCCACAAGCTCGCCATTCTCACCGCCGTGGCCTTCGGCTGCCCCATGAACTTCGACGCCGTCTACATCGAGGGCGTTCGCCACGTCACGGCGATGGACATCGCTTTCGCGCGGGAACTCGGCTATCACGTCAAGCTGCTGGGCATCGCGGGGCTGACCGAGGACGGGATCGAGCAACGGGTGCACCCGTGCATGGTCTCCCTCGACGACCCGATTGCCCACGTCGACGGCGTCTTCAACGCAATCGTGGTGGAAGGGGCTTCGGTGGATCGGGCGATGTTCGTCGGGCGTGGGGCCGGTGCGGGACCGACGGCCTCGGCCGTGGTCGCCGACCTCATGGACATCGCAAGGTTCCGCCACCTGCCGGCCTTCAACGTGCCGACGGCAGAGCTCAAGGAGATCGCGCCGGCGCCGATGGAGCGGCACTGGGGCGCCTGCTACGTGCGCCTGATGGTGGTCGACCGGCCGGGCGTCATGGCCGACGTCACCGCCGCTTTGCGCGACGAGGAGGTGTCCATCGAGGCTATGATCCAGCGGGGCCGCGATCCCGGCGAGGTCGTGCCCGTGGTGATGACCACGCACGAGACGGAGGAGGCGGCGATGGCGCGCGCCGTCGCCAACATCGCACGCCTCAGGACCGTGCTGGAACCGCCCCGCATGATTCGCATCGAGAAGCTGTGAGAGGTTGGCGATGCCGGAGACCTACAGGCTTGACCCAAACCTGGCGTTGGACGTGGTCCGGGTGACCGAGGCTGCCGCGGTGGCGAGCACGAAGTACATGGGCCGCGGCGACGAGCGGGCGGCGGACCAGGCCGCCGTGGACGCGATGCGCCGCGCGCTCAACGCGCTTGACATCGATGGGACCGTCGTCATCGGCGAGGGAGAGCGCGATGAGGCCCCCATGCTCTACATCGGCGAGAAGGTGGGCACCGGCCGCGGGCCGAAGGTGGACATCGCCCTCGACCCGCTGGAGGGGACGACGATCTGCGCCACCGGCGGAGCCAACGCGCTGGCCGTACTGGCGCTCGCGGGGGAGGGCGACTTGCTCCACTCGCCGGACACCTACATGGACAAGATCGCCGTCGGCGGCGGCCTGCCCGAGGGCGTGGTGGACCTCGACGAGGCTCCCGCAAAGAACCTCAAGAACCTCGCCAAGGCGCGGAGGCGCGACGTCGCGGAGCTCGTGATCCTCATTCTCAACCGGCCCCGACACGAGGAGCTCATCGCCAAGGTCCGCGAGGCCGGCGCCCGCATCAGGCTCATCCAGGACGGCGATGTCGCCGGTGTCATCGCGACGACCCGTCCGGAGACGGGCATCGACGTCTACGCGGGCATTGGCGGCGCGCCGGAGGGGGTGCTGGCGGCCGCCGCGCTTCAGTGCATCGGCGGGCAGATGCAGGGCCGGCTCGTCTTCCGCAACGACGACGAGAAGGAGCGCGCCCGCCGCATGGGCGTGGAGGACCTGAACCGGAAGTACGACCTCGATGACCTCGCCCGCGGCGACATCGTCTTCTGCGCCACCGGCGTCACCGACGGCTGGATGCTCGAAGGGGTCCATCGCGCGCAAGGGAAGCTCCGAACCAGCTCCCTCGTCATGCGCTCGGCCACGGGGACCGTGCGCGTCGTCCAGGCCGAGCACGACGTGACCCGCAAGCGCGAGCTCGCCCTCTAGCTTCTCTCGCGGGAGTCGGCGTGAAATCCAGGAAGCGTCTCGTCGAGCTGTCCACACCCCTCACCCTCCTGTCGCCTCCTTCGACAAACGCTCAGGAGGCGCCGGGTCCTCCGTCTCCGCCGTTTCGGGAGGAGAGGGTCGGGGTGAGGGGGTGCCCGTCGGTCACAATCCTCCTTTGCAACGGCGTACTCGGCCCGTCATGGCGGCGGCCGTCCTCGGCGTCGAGAGGTCGGTGAGCGGGCGCCGCTGGCGCTCGCGGCTCGCCGACGACCGGGCCGGCCTGGCTCTCGCCCAGCGGCTCGACCTTCCGGAGATCGTGGGCCGCGTGCTCGCGGCGCGGGGGGTTGGACCGGAGGACGCCGAAGGGTTCCTCAACCCGACGTTGAGGCGCTTGCTCCCCGACCCGCTCGAGCTCCGCGACATGGACGCGGCCATAGATCGGCTCGTCCGCGCGCTCGCGGGCGGCGAGCCCGTCGGGATCTTCGCGGACTACGACGTCGACGGGGCGACCGCCGCGGCCCTCATCAAGCGGTTCGTTGAGTCGGTCGGCGGGCGGGCCCTCGTCTACATCCCTGACCGGCTGGGCGAGGGGTACGGGCCCAACCTCCCGGCGCTCCTCGACCTCGCGCGGCAGGGCGCGCGCCTGATCGTCACGGTGGACTGTGGGACCACGGCCCATGGGCCGCTTGCGGCCGCAGGCGAGGCCGGGCTCGAGATCATCGTCGTCGACCACCATCTCGCCGAGCCGCGCCTTCCCGGTGCGCTCGCGGTCGTCAACCCCAATCGCCTCGACGAGCCGGGCCGCTTCGGCGAGCTCGCGGCGGTCGGGGTCGCGTTCCTCCTGGTGGTCGGGATGAACCGCGCGCTGCGCGAGCGGGGCTGGTTCGCTGCCCGCCCGGAGCCGGATCTCCGCCGGTGGCTCGATCTCGTCGCGCTGGGCACCGTCTGCGACGTCGTCCCGCTCACCGGCGTCAACCGGGCGCTCGTGGCCCAGGGCCTCAAGGTCCTCGCCCGGCGGGGCAACGTGGGACTCGCCGCGCTTGCGGACGCGGCCGCGCTCGATGAGCGACCCGATACCTACCACGCGGCGTTCATCCTGGGGCCGCGGATCAACGCCGGCGGGCGCGTGGGCCGATCGGATCTGGGCGCCCGCCTGTTGAGCACGGAGGACGAAAACGAGGCGCGAGGGCTCGCGCGCGAGCTCGACGGCCTTAACGCGGAACGGCGGGCGATCGAGGGCGGGGTTCTCGAGGCTGCTCTCGCCCAGCTCGAGCGGCGGGGCGACGCGCTCGGCCCGGTGCCCATGGCCGTCGGCGAGGGCTGGCATCCCGGCGTCATCGGGATCGTGGCGAGCCGGCTCGTTGAGCGGTTCCACCGGCCGGTCTTCGTCGTCGCGCTCGAAGGGGCGACGGGGAAGGGATCCGGCCGCTCGATGCGGGGCGTCGATCTCGGCGCGTCGGTGACGGCCGCCCGCCAGGCCGGGCTTCTCATCAACGGCGGCGGCCACCCGATGGCCGCGGGCTTCACGGTCGAGGCCGCCCGGCTCTGTGAGCTCGAGGACTTCCTCGCCGCCCGGCTGGGCCCGGTGGTGAGCGGGCTCGGCTTGGGCCCCAGTCTCGGCATCGACGGGACCCTTAGCGTAGCCGGGGCGACGCCCGAGCTTGTCGCCACCCTCGAGCGGGTGGGCCCGTTCGGCGCCGGCAACCCCGAGCCGCGCTTCGCCTTCACAGACGGCCGGGTCGTGAGGAGCGAGCCCGCCGGCGAGAGACACGTGCGCTGCATCCTCGCCGGCGAGCGGGGCGGGCGGCTCAAGGCCATCGCCTTCCGCGTGCTGGACACGGCCGTCGGCCGCGTGCTCATGCAGTCGAGCGGGGCGCCGCTCCTCATCGCCGGGCACCTCAGGCCGGACCGCTTTAGGGGGCGGGACGGGGTCCAGCTCTTCATCGACGACGTGGCGCCGGCGCGGCCGGGAAGCGTGCGCCCGGTGTAGGCGGCCGCCCGGGGCGGCGAAATGCACTTGATTTTGGTCCTCGGGGCCACTAATGGTCGGCGCGCCTGTCCCCTTCGTCTAGTGGCCTAGGACACCACTCTTTCAAGGTGGAAACGCGGGTTCGATTCCCGCAGGGGACACCAATCATACCAAGGGATTGGCTCTCTCACCGGCGCGTCGTCCCCAACTTTTCCCCAATAAGTGGCGCGAACGGAGCCGCCGCCTCGGC
>JBHICW010000130.1:0-5492 GCA_046759785.1 Alphaproteobacteria bacterium | reverse complement strand
GGCCGCTGGGTAGGCGTCAGTTCGCGACGCGCCCGAGGCGGACCGCGGTGAGCCCCTTCGCCGGGCTGCGGGCGGGCATGACGAGCACGCAGTCGTCGTAGGGAGTACGGACCTCTCGCGCGCCGTCCCGGGCGATCAGCGTCCCCGCCTTCGGTATCGTCTCGAAGCCGCGGTAGTCCTCGACGAAGGCGAAGGCGTCGGTGGTCGCAGTGACCGCCTCGGTGACGTCGATGAGGGCTTGGGAGGCTAACGGCCCCTCCTCCAGATGGCGCCCGAGGAAGGCGGGGTCCACCAGTTCGAAATGCCGGAGGAAGCGGAGCGTCGTCTGGATCGCGGCGCGCGCGGCCGCGGCGGCGAAGTGCTGCCCGCATTCGACCAGCATCGCCGTCTTTGGGCTCTTGGGGTCGTCGAACGGTCCGTAGTCGCGGAGCCGTCGGCCGCTGGCGTGGCCCGCGTCCATCACCACGTGCGCCGGGTAGCCGAGCGCTCGGGCCAGCTCAAGCCCCTTGGCCCGCCGGCCGCAGATGAGCATCGCCGGCTGGGCGAGGTCGGTCGAGTGGATGTCCAGAAGGCAATCGACGCCATCGACGATGGGCCTGAGCGCGTGGGCGCGGGCGAGCTCCGTGCTCTGCTGCGAGCGCTCCAGCACGTCCTCGTCCCATACCCGGTTGAGGTCCTCGTCGACGAAGCGGGATAAGAACGGGTAGTCGGCATCGAAGGCCTCGTACGCGGCGACGTTGGCGAAGCTTAAGGTCAGCGTGCCGCGAACCGGGCGCACCTCGTTCTCGAAGAGAAAGATAAGGGCGTAGGCCCCGCACAGTTCATTCCCGTGGGTGAGGGCGTTCACCATCACGCGGGGCCCGGGCCGGCCGCTGTCGAACGTGGTTACATACTCCACCCCCGTGTTCCCGGAGCGGTAGCAAGTGAGGTCCACGGGCTTGAGCTCGATCGGCGGAGGGGTGAGACGGTCTCTTTGCAAACGCGTCCTCGTTGGCTCACCTGGCCGCGCCCGCCCGGCGCGAGATCCCCTGGGAGGCCGGTGTCAGCCGGCGAACTGCTCCTTGAGGATCCGCTCCTCCAGGTTGTGCTCGGGGTCGAACAAGAGGGTCAGGCTGATGCTGCGCTCCTCTTGAACCGCGACTTCGACGACGTTGCGCGCCTCGGTGTAGTCGGCCACCGCGCTCACCGGCCGCCTCTCGCACTCCAGGATCTCGAACGTGACCCCGGCCTGCGACGGCAGAAGCGCCCCGCGCCAGCGCCGAGGCCGGAAGGCGCTGATCGGGGTGAGCGCGAGCACATCGGTGCCCACGGGCAAGATCGGCCCGTGGGCGGAGAAGTTGTACGCGGTGCTTCCGGCTGGGGTGGCGACGAGGACGCCGTCGCACACGAGTTCGTCGATCCGCACGATGCCGTCGACGCTGATCCGGATCTTCGCCGCCTGCCGGGACTGGCGCAGCAGCGAGACCTCGTTGATCGCCAGGGCCTCCCGGACCCCGTCCTCGGGCGTGCGCGCCGTCATCTTCAGGGGATGGAGCGTGGTGAGTGCCGCATGATCGAGGCGCTCCGCGAGAGCGTCCTCCTGGTAGGCGTTCATGAGGAACCCGACCGTGCC
Organism: Alphaproteobacteria bacterium; assembly: GCA_046759785.1. Lineage (GTDB taxonomy): Bacteria > Pseudomonadota > Alphaproteobacteria > JBHICW01 > JBHICW01 > JBHICW01. The sequence continues at coordinate 3,880 of JBHICW010000130.1, read as the reverse complement.
GCGATGCATCCCGTAGATGGGGATATCGCGGTCGATGAACCGGTGAAGCATCTCCAGCATGAACCCATCGCCGCCGAGGGCCACGATCACGTCCGCTTGGTCGGGTTCGCAGTTGCCATAGTGGGCGCCGAGGCGTGCCAGCGCCTCCTGCGCCCGGGGCGCGCGGCTCGCGACGAACCCGATCCGATTGAACTTCATGACTTCCGCCCCCCGCGGAGAAACCGGGCTCGCGCGCGAGTATAGCCCACCGACAGTCCCCGGGAAGTCCGTCGATGGGGCACGCGCCTCCAACCGTCCCATTCCGCGGACGGCGCCGGCTCTCGTTTGCGTATACGAGTTCGGAAAGAGGCCTGGCCGCGCCTCAGCCGCCGGTGACGCTCATATGGCGGGCGAGCGCCGGACGTTGGTGGCGGCGGTCGATCACGAAGTCGTGGCCCTTCGGCTTGCGCGCGATCGCCTCGTAGATCGCCGCAATGAGCGGGGCGTCGCTCTCGCTCGCCCGCAAGGGCGTCTTCAGATCCGCCGCATCCTCCTGCCCCAGGCACATGAAAAGCGTGCCTGTGCAGGTCACCCTCACCCGATTGCACGACTCGCAGAAGTTGTGCGTGAGTGGCGTGATGAACCCCAGGAGTCCCCCCGTCTCCTTCACCCGCACATAGCGGGCCGGGCCGCCGGTGCGATGGTCGACCTCCTCCAGCGTCCACCGCTGTTTGAGGTCGGCGCGCACCATCGACAGCGGCAGATATTGGTCGAGGCGGGTCTCGCCGCCGATGTCGCCCATCGGCATGACCTCGATGATCGTGAGGTCGAAGCCGTGCTCGCCGCACCAGCGGATGAGGCGGTCGAACTCGTCGTCATTGACGCCTTTGAGCGCGACCGTGTTGATCTTCACCCTGAGCCGGGCGGCTTGCGCCGCCTGGATCCCCTCCATCACCTGACCGAAACGGCCCCAGCGCGTGATCGCTCGGAACTTCTCCGCGTCGAGCGTGTCCAGCGACACGTTGACCCGCCGCACGCCACACGCATAGAGCTGCTCGGCGAAGCGGGCGAGCTGGCTGCCGTTGGTCGTGAGCGTGAGCTCGTCCAGCTCCCCGATCGTGAGATGCCAGCCCAGGCTCTCCAACAGCCACATGATGTCGCGCCTGACCAGCGGCTCCCCGCCCGTTAGCCTGAGCTTACGCACGCCGAGGCCGACGAACGCGGTGCACAGCCGGTCCAGCTCCTCCAGCGTGAGCACCTCCGCCTTGGGCAGAAACGTCATGTGCTCCGACATGCAGTAGATGCACCGGAAGTCGCACCGATCCGTCACCGACACCCTGAGATAGGTAATCCGACGCCCGAAGGGATCGGTCAATGCGGCCGCCATGCCTCTGCCCTCACGCCGCCGTCGCCATTTACAGATAGCAGACCCTAGGGCGATTGTCGCCCACAGAAATTTTGCGGGTAAGCGAGGCGGCGACATGTCACCGGCCGCGTCGCGGGCAGACGCAATGGCGCAATGGGTTATACTGCCCGAGCCGGGCGAGGGAGGCCGCCTTGCATGACATGATGACCACGCGCGAGGTCGCGGCGTACCTCCGCATCAAGGAGCGCAAGGTCTACGACTTAGTGAAGGCGCGCCGCATCCCCTCTACGCGGGTCACGGGCAAGTGGCTGTTCCCGAAGCGGCTCATCGATGCGTGGATCGCAGAGAACGCCGGCGGCACGCCAGCGGCTGCGCACCGCGCTCAAGCGCCGCCGGTCATCGCCGGCAGCCACGATCCCTTGCTCGAATGGGCGCTTGCCGAATCGGGTTGTGGGCTCGCCATGCTGCCCGGAGGGAGCCTCGACGGGCTCCGGCGGTTCGCGGCGGGCGAGGTTGCGGTCTGCGGGCTTCACCTCTTCGACGCGGGAAGCGGGGAGTACAACCTCGCGACCGTGCGCGAGGCGTTGAGCGGGCTCGATGTCGTCGTCATCACCTGGGCATGGCGCGAGCAGGGGCTGGTGGTGGCCCCGAGCAACCCGCTCGGCCTCAAGAGTGTGAGAGACCTCGGCGCGAAGCGGGCGCGGGTCGTCCAGCGTCAAGACGAGGCCGGCAGCCAGCTGCTCTTCCTTCATCTGCTGGGGGAAGCGGGCCTGCGCACATCGGAGCTCGAGACCTTACCCGAGCCTGCGCGCAGCGAGACCGAGATCGGGCTCGCCGTGCTCGAGGGCAAGGCCGACGCCGGCCTCGCCGTCGCCGCGGCCGCGCGCCGCCTCAAGCTCGACTTCGTGCCTCTCCACCGCGAGCGCTACGATCTCGCCATGCGGCGGCGGGACTACTTCGAGCCGCCCCTCCAGAGGCTCCTCACCTTCACCCGCTCCTCGGCCTTCGCGGACCACGCGAGGGAACTCGGCGGCTACGACTGCTCACGGCTCGGCCACGTCGTCTACAACGGCCCCTGAGCGGACCCCTGGCGGCTCACTCGCGTGCCTCCTCGAGGACGGGCTCGAACAGCCGTTCGCCTGCGACCCGATAGTCGGCGATCGCGCGCTGGCCTTCCGCTGAGGTCAGCCAGTCCATGAACGCCCGGGCCTCGTTGATCTTCACCTGCGGATGGAGGGCCGGGTTAACGAGGATCACATGATAGGGGTTCTGGAGCCTGGGGTCGCCTTCGACCGCGATCACGAGGTCGCGGCGGTTGCGGAAGGCGAGCCAGGTTCCTCGGTCGGCAAGCATGTAGGCGCCCATGGCCGCGGCGATGTTGAGTGTAGCGCCCTGGCCTAAGCCGGCCTCCAAGTACCATGTGCCCGAGCCCCCCCTGGGGTCGACCCCGGCCGCACGCCAGAAGCGGAACTCGGCCTTGTGGGTGCCGCTCTGATCGGCGCGGGAGACGAAGGACGCCCGGGCGGCGGCGAGGCGCCGGAAGGCCTCGGCGACGTCCTTGAGCCCGTTCACGCCGGCCGGGTCGGAGGCCGGGCCCACGAGCACGAAGTCGTTGACCATCACCGGGCGCCTGTCGACCCCGAAGCCTTGCGCGACGAAGCGCTCCTCCGAGACCGGGTCGTGGACGAGCAGCACGTCGGCGTCACCGTTCTCGCCGAGCTTGATCGCTGCGCCGGTGCCGATCGAGACGACACGCACCGCGAACCCCGTCCTGGCGGTAAAGAGCGGCAGGATGTGGCCGAAGAGGCCGGAATCCTCGGCCGAGGTGGCCGAGGCGAGGGTGATGAATCGCTCCTCCGCCGCGGCAGCCGGAGCGGCGAGGGCGAGGGCGGCGACGAGCGCCGCCCGGACGACCTTCAAGAAGCTGCCTCTGGCGCGCCGAGCCGAAGGCGTCCCCGGGGCGCGGCCATCGGCGCGCGGCGGCACTCGGCGGGCACACTTGCTCGGACCCTGGGCGGGTTGGCGACAACGGTTCTTAATCGGGGCCCCGCGACTCACTCGAGCGCCTCCTTGAGGATGGGGTGGAACAGTTGTTCTCCCGCGAATCGGAAGTCGCCGATCGCCCGCTGCCCTTCCGACGAGGTCAGCCAATCCATGAAGGTGCCGGCCTCCTTGACCTTCACGTGCGGATGGCGGGTCGGGTTCACGAGGATCACATGATAGGGGTTCTGGAGCCTGGGCTCGCCTTCGACCGCGATCATGAGGTCGCGGCGGTTGCGGAAGCTGATCCAAGTGCCACGGTCGGTGAGCGCGTAAGCCCCGATGGCCGCCGCGGTGTTGAGGGTGGCGCCCATGCCTGAGCCGGTCGCGAGGTACCACGTACCCGTGCCTTCGCTTGCGTCGACCCCGGCCGCGCGCCAGAAGCGGAGTTCGGCCTTGTGGGTGCCGCTCCGGTCGCCACGCGACACGAACGACGCCCAGGCGGCGGCGAGGCGCCGGAAGGCCTCGGCGACGTCCTTGAGCCCGTTCACGCCG
>JBHICW010000129.1:0-5551 GCA_046759785.1 Alphaproteobacteria bacterium | reverse complement strand
GCGGCGCGACGTCTCAGCCATCGGGTCAGGCGGTCGAGCGCCGGAGGTGGTTGATGAGGTCGATTCGCGTGATGAGGCCAAGAAATGCGTTCCCGTCCACGACGATCGCGGCGTACCCCTTGTCGAAGATCGGCATCAGCGCCGCGAGCGGCCTGGAGGGCTCGATCGTCTCCAGACGCGTCGTCATGAATTTCCTGACAGGGTCCTTGAAGCAGTCCCGGCACCCGTAGACGGCGAGCAGCAGGTCGGACTCGTCGATGATGCCGACGACGTGGTCGTCCTCGAGGACCGGGAGCTGGGAGATGTCGTAGAGCTTCATCCGGGCGTGGGCCGTGAGCATGGTGTCGTCCGGGCTCACCGTGACGGCGGCGCGGTCCGCGTGCGGGCGGGCGATGACATCGCGGAGGTCCCCGTGCTTTGGGCGCTCGAGGAAACCCTCGTCGATCATCCAGTAGTCATTGTACACCTTGGACAAGTACTTGTTGCCGCTGTCGGGAATGAACGTGACGACGCGCTTCGGCTTGGTTTGCTCCCGGCAGTACTTTAGGGCGGCGGCGACCAGCGTGCCCGCCGACGAACCCGGCAAGATGCCCTCTGCGCTCAACAACTCGCGCGCCGTTGCGAAGCTCTCCGCGTCGCTCACCTCATACGCCTCCCTCACCAACGACAAGTCGCAGATGGGAGGCACAAAGTCCTCCCCGATCCCTTCCACGAGCCAACTCCCCGGTTCCTTGAGCTTCCCGGTCTTCACATAGTGGGCGAGAACCGAGCCCTCTGGATCGGCGAGCACCATCTCCACATGCGGCGCCGTCCGTTTGAAGAAGCGGCCCACCCCCGTCATTGTCCCGCCCGAACCCACGCCGCACACGATGGCGTCGACGTCGTGGTCCATCTGCTCCCAGATCTCCGGACCGGTCCCGGTCTCGTGCGCCATGGGGTTGGCGGGGTTGCCGAACTGATTGACGTAGAACGCGTTGTCGGTCTCTCGGGCGAGGCGCTCGGCCAGGTCCTGGTAGTACTCCGGGTGCCCCTTGCCGACGTCGGACCGGGTGAGGACGATCTCGGCGCCCATCGCGCGTAGGTGGAAAATCTTCTCCTGGCTCATCTTGTCGGGGATGGTGAGGATGAGCCTATAGCCCTTCTGACCGGCCACCAGAGCGAGCCCGAGGCCGGTGTTCCCCGCCGTCGCTTCGACCAACGTCCCTCCGGGGCCGATCTTTCCCTCCCGCTCCGCCGCCTCGATCATGGAGAGGCCGATCCTGTCCTTGACCGAGCCGCCCGGGTTCTGGTTCTCGAGCTTCACGAACAGCCGGCAACATCCGGTGTCGAGTCTGGTGAGCTCCATCATCGGGGTGTTGCCGATCATCTCGAGGGCGTTCGCGTTCGCTGACATGATCCGGCCTCCATTCCGGCGCCGAAACTCCCGCACAAGACGGCTCAATGAACCCTCCGCCCGGCGCGGCAATGCGCCGACCGCGGCGCAAGGCTGATGGGCGCCCCTTTCCCTGGCGGTTGCGTGCGGCTCTCTCTAGACTACCCCAGAAACAGCCTTGTCCGCATCGGCTAAACCTTCATGTCCTCCGCCCGGCATCCGGAGAACTACCGCGGGTACGGTGTCCTGCTCCGCGACGGCATGGTCCTGATCGCGGCCGAGTACGTCGGTCCCATCTTCTGCTGGAAGTTTCCGGGCGGCGGGGTGAGGCCGGGGGAGACGGCCGAGGCGGCGCTTGTGCGCGAGTTCCATGAGGAAAGCGGCATCACGATCGAGGTTGGTCGCCTTCTTTTCGCGCCGGGCACGCTCTTGAGTCCGTGGACCGGGCGCAACTACACGCCGATCTTCTTCTCCGTCTCGGGCGAGGGCGACCCGGTCGCCCCCCCGCACGAGCCGGTGGAGCTAAGCTTCAAGCGGCCCGAGGAGGCGATCCAGAGCGGGCTCATGGCCGCGCCTGAAGTCGTGGCACTCAAGCGGGCCCTGGCGGACGTGGGCTGAATCACGGACCCACCTCGGAGAGGAGGTCCGCCGCCTAGGGCCTGGACCTCGCCTCTACCGGCCGGCGTAGTTTCTTCCGATGGCTCGAGGAGATCGACGTCGCGATGGCGGCGGGCGCCGTTGACGTCAACCCGATCACCGTGCGCGCGGGCGCCGCGGTTGGGTGGGAGGGTCTGGTGCTTGCGGCGCCTCAGTCACGGCCCAGATAGGCGGCGATTTCGGGAATGGGGGCCGCGTCGAGGAGGTCCTTGACGGGGCCGACGGCGAGCACCCTCCCTTCGTGAACGAAGGCGACTCGGGAGGCGATGCGCCGGGCATCCTCCGGCTGGTGGCTCACCAGGACCACGGTGAGCCTCTCCGAGCGCCACAACCGGTGGACGAGATCGAGCATCTCGTATCTGAGCGCCGGGCCGAGCGCGGCGAATGGCTCGTCGAGAAGCAGCACGGGGCGGTTGCGCACGAGGCTGCGGGCGAGCGCGACGCGCTGCCGCTCGCCGCCCGAGAGCTGGCCCGGCAGGCGCCGCTCGAGACCGTCGAGGCCCACCTGGGCCAACGCCTGCTCCACCCTCATGCGGTCGGCCACAGACAGCTTGAGACCGGGATGGATACCGAGCCCCACATTGGCCGCCGCGTTCAGGTGGGCGAATAGGTTGTGGTCCTGGAAGAGGGTGGTGACGGGACGCGCGGCAGGCGCGAACCGGGTCACGTCCCGCTCGTCGATGAGGACCCGTCCCGACTGCGGCTGTTCGAACCCCGCGATCAGCGAGATGAGCGTGGTCTTTCCGGCGCCGCTCGCCCCGATGACGGCGAGGCACTCCTCCGGCTCGACGCGGAGGGTGAAGGCCATCCGCATGTCCTCGTAGCGGAACTTGACGCGGTCCAGTTCAACGCTTGTCACGGCCGCCCACCGTCCGCTCGATGCACAGGAACCCGATGAGACACAGGCCCGCGAGGAACAGGGCCGTGACCGCCGCCTCCCCCATCCGGTAGCTCGCCATCTGCCGGTAGAGGAAGAGGGGAAGGGTGGCTGTGTGCTCGGTGCCGAACAGCGCAATCCCGCCGAGGTCGCCCATGGCGAGAGCCGAGGTGAGAGCGAGGGCGAGGGCGGCCGGCCGCCGGACCGCCGGCCACTCGACGAGGCGCAGGCGGTTCCAGCCCGCGATACCGAGCCCCTCGCATAGACGGTCGTGCTGCTCCGCCACGCGCATCAGCGCGGGTCCGAGCACCCTTACCACATAGGGAAGCCCCATCGCCGCGTTGACGATGACGACCAGCGCCAGGCCGATCTCGAGCACGTCGACCAGCGGCAACAAGAGCACGAACAGTCCCGCGCCGAGGACGAGAGGCGAGACCACCAGGACCAGCGAGCCTGCCCACTCCACCCCGTCGGCCCAACCCGGCTTCCACCAGCGGACCCGGAATTCCCGACTGGTGAGCAACAGGCACCAGCCGAGGCCGAGGGAGAGGAGCCCGGCGCTGAAGCCCACCACGACGCTCCTCGCCGTGGCCTGCCACAAGCCCAGGCCGCCCAGCACGCGGACGACCGGCCCGTTGAGCCCCGCGACGACGACGGCGCCTAAAGGAAGGAGCACCACCGCGGCAGCGAGAGAGATGGCAACAGCATCGCCGATCCGCCCCATGGGCGTATGGACGTCGGGCCGATCATGCGGCCGCCGGGCGCTCGGGGCCAGCGGCGCGGGTCGAGCAAGGCGCTGGGCGATCGCCACGAACAGGGCGCAAAGGAGGAGCTGGATGAGCCCCAGCGTCACCGCCCGCGCCACGTCGAAGTCCAGCCGGAGGGCCTGGTAGATCGCGACCTCCAGGATCGTCGCCTTCGGTCCCCCGCCAAGCGTGAGGACCACCGTGAAGCTGGAGAAGCAGAGGAGGAAGACGAGCCCGACGATTCCGGGCGCGACTTGGCGGATGAGCGGCCACTCGATCAGGCGGAAGATCTGGCCCGAGCTCATGCCGAGCTGGCTGGCGAGCCGCCAGGTCTCTCCGGGCACCGCCCGCCAGACCTGAAGGAGCAGGCGCGTCGCAAGGGGCATATTGAAAAAGACGTGGGCAATGAGGATTCCGGAAAGACCGTAAAGGATGTCGCCCCGGGGCAGGCCTAAAACCCCGAGGGTCTGGTTCACCAGGCCATTGCGGCCGAGCACGGCGGTGAGGCCGAGGACGGCGACGATCACGGGGATGACCATGGGCAGGCCGAAAAGCCGCAGCAGCAGGGTACGGCCCGGGAACGCGGATCGGCGGGCGAGCGCGCGCGCGACGGGGATCGCCAGGCCCACCGCCAGGACGGCGGAGAGGGAGGCCTGCCAAATCGTGAACAGCGTGACGCGCCAAAGGTACGCGTCCCGCCACAGGCTTTCGCCGGAGGTCGGCGGGGCCGCCCCAAGGAGCGCCCCCACGACCCCGACGAGCAGAAGGGCGAGCAGCCCGAGCGCGACGAGGCCCGGCAGGAGCGCCGGGCGGACCGCCTGCATCAGCGGCTCATGGCCTCAAGCCAGGCGTCGATCCACCCCTTGCGGTTGGCGGCAACCTCCTCGGGCGTGTAGAGGAGGCTCGTCTCTGGCCTGGGCAGCGCAACGAAGGCCGGAGGCAGGCCTTCTTCGGGCGTGACCACGGGGTACATCCAGTTCCCCGTCGGGATCAGCTTCTGGAAGGCCGGCGAGACGACGAATGCGAGGAACTGCCGCGCGAGCTCAGGCTCACCCGAGCCCGCGACCCTGGCCGCCACCTCCACCTGCAGGTAATGGCCTTCCGGGAAGATCGCGGCCGCAATGCGGTCGTCGTCTTCAACGATCCGGTGGTAGGCGGGGGAGGTGGTGTAGCTCAGGACCATCGGCGCCTCGCCGTCCAGGAACAGCCCGTAGGCCTCGCTCCAGCCCTTCGTCACGGTGAGAACCCGGCGCTCAAGCTTCGCCCAGGCCTCGGATGCCTCATCCCCATAGACCTTCTGCATCCACAGGAGAAGGCCGAGGCCGGGGGTGCTGGTGCGGGGGTCCTCGATGACGATCTTGTCGCTTGGATCGCCGTTGACGAGCTCGTCGAGGGTCTCGGGCGGATTTTCAAGCCGCGTCTTGTCGAAGACGAAGGCGAAGTAGCCGTAGTCGAACGGGACGAACACGTCGTCTTCCCACGCGATCGGCAGCTCGAGCCCGGAGAGGTCCACGCCGTGCGGGGCCAACAGGCCCGTGGCCTGGGCCTCGGCCATCAGGTTGGTGTCGAGCCCGAGGACGACGTCCGCCTTGGTCCGTTCTCCTTCGAGGCGGAGCCGGGTGAGCAGTTCCCCGGCATCGCCCAGGGAAACGTACGCCAGCGTGCAGCCGCATTCGGCCTCGAATGCGTCCTTGATGGCCGGTCCGGGGCCCCAGTCCGCCGTAAAGGAGTCGTAGGTGTAGACCCTGAGAGCCGGCTTCTCGGCGGCGTCGGATGGAACAGGGAACGCCGCAAGAAAGGCGGCGAGGATGCAAAGAATGAAACGTCTCACGTTTCCCTCCAGTCGGCGGAGGTTTGACGCGAGACGGTGGCCTCTATCCCTCCGCCGGTATTATCCGG
>JBHICW010000128.1:0-5620 GCA_046759785.1 Alphaproteobacteria bacterium | reverse complement strand
ACGTGGTCGAGGCCGTCGAAGATCGCTTCGCCCTTCGGGGTCGGGCGGATGGGGTAGTAACCGATCTCGTAAAGGCCTTGCGCGTGGGGAGCGACGCGTGCGCCGAGGGCGCGGGCGAGGAGCTGGGCGCCCAGGCAAATGCCGAGGAACGGCTTGCCTAAGTCGACCACCGTCTCGATCCACTTGAGTTCGCGGCCGATGAACGGCTTCGTCTTGTCGTCGTTGGCGCTCATGGGCCCGCCGAACACGACCGCCCCGGCGCAGCCGTCCATTGCCCGAGGCAGCGCCTCACCCTCACGCGGCCGGCAGGGCTTCAGCCGGCAGCCCTTGCGCTCGAGCGCCTTCCCAACCCGGCCCGGGTTGGAGTCCTTGCTGTGGAGCACAAGCAGGATGGTCTTGTCGGCGTCCATCGCGTTCCTTGTGTCAGAGTTCGTCGCGGTCCGATTCGTAGACGGCGAACTGCACGTCCTTGGGCCGACAGTCGGCGCCGTTGACGGGCAGGATGTCGTGCGGGCAGGCGGAGAGCGCCACAACGCAGTCCATCTCGGCGCGGAAGACAACATGGTCCCCCGGCTTGGCCTCGGGCGGGGCGATGACGAGGCGGCCGTTCGCGCCCAGAGCCACGTTCATGAACAGGTTGAGCGGGCTCGGCGGCGGCGGGGGCGTATAGCCGAGCTCCTTGAGCCCGGCCGCCATGTTGTCGGCACAGCTGTCGTGGTAGCCTTCACACCCCAGCTGCTCGTAGCGGCGGGCGTCGCAGCAGGGGATGAGGGTGTCGTGCACGCCGGGGGAGGTGTCCTCGACAAGGGTGAGCACGGGCCGGCGGAGGTTGGTGACCAAAACGTCGCCGGGCACCGGCGCCAGGCGGTACCAGGCGTTGCGCGAGTGCTCCATGGACAGCCGTTCGGTGAGATCGCCGGCATTGAAGGCCCAAAAGTCCACGACCTGGGTCCCGTGCGTGTTCACGACCTCGATGTGCTGCCCGCGCTTGAGCCTCACGGCCTTGCCCCGGCGCGCGGGAAGGGTGGCGAGCTCACGTCTACTCATTGCGGCGCCGTTTCCGTGAGCGGCCGGGCGGCCCCACCACCTCGCCGCGGCGGCACGCCCGGCCTGGGCGAATATAGGGGCATGCCCGCCGGCCGGCAAGCCAGCGACCGCACACTGCGGGCGCCGAACGGCTCAGAACGTAGGAGCCGTCATCGTTTGGCTGTCCAGCAGGCGAGTCGCGAACCCCGCCACCGTGAGCTTGCTGATGATGTCCTGGACGTGGTCCAGGTTCCGGGTCTCCAGCACGATGTCCAGGTCCGCCGCCTTGACCGGCAGGTTGGAGAAGGCGCGCTGGTGATAGACCTCCATGATGTTCGCGTCCGTCTCGCCGATGATCTTGGCGACGCGGGCGAGCACCCCCGGCTGGTCGCTGATCTCGATCCGCATCCTGACCAGGCGGCCGTCGCGGACCAGCCCGCGCAGGATGATCGAGGACAGAAGCCGGGGGTCGATGTTGCCGCCGCTTAGGACGAGGCCGACGCGCCGTCCCACGAACCGTTCGCGATGCGCGAGAATGGCGGCGAGGGGGCTGGCGCCGGCACCCTCCGCCACCGCCTTCTCGATCTCGAGCAAGAGCTGGACGCCCCGCTCCAGCTGCTCCTCGGTGACCAGCAGCACCTCGCTCACAAGCTTGCGGATGACGGGGAGGGTCTTTTTGCTCGCCGTCTTCACCGCGATTCCCTCGGCCACGGTACGGCCGCCCGCCGTGGGTGTGAGCTTGTGGAGCGCCTGGTAGGCGGACGGATAGAGCGCCGCTTCCACGCCGATCACCTCGATCTCGGGCTTGAGCGCCTTCGCCGCCACGGCGTTGCCCGAAATGAGGCCGCCGCCGCCGATCGGAACGACCAGCACCTCGAGGTCGGGGAAAGCCTCGAGCATTTCGAGCGCGATCGTGCCCTGCCCGGCCATGACCTTCTCGTCCTCGTAAGGATGGACGAAGGTGAGCCCTTTCTTAGCGGCGAACTCGCGGGCGAAGACGGCCGCGTCCTCGATGGCTTCGCCCTCGAACAGCACGTGGGCCCCGAAGTGATGCGTGTTCTCAACCTTCACCTGAGGGGTGCCCTCGGGCATGACGATCGTCGCCGCGATGCCCAGCCGCTGGGCGTGATACGCGACCGCCTGGGCGTGGTTGCCAGCCGACATGGCGATCACCCCGGCCTGCCGCTCCTTGGCCGTCAGGGACAGCAACTTGACCAGGGCGCCCCGGTCCTTGAACGAGCCGGTGAACTGAAGGTTCTCGAACTTGATGACCACATCGGCGCCGGTGATCTCCGAGAGGATTCGCGAGTGGGTGCAGGGGGTCTTGACCACTGCCCCGTCGATGGCGGCGGCCGCCGCCCGGATGTCTTTCAGCGTGATCGTCATGGCCCGTCACCGCCTGGAAGGTTCCGGCCCTGTATCAGAATTCGCACCCGCAAGCCAGACTCGAGGCGACGCCCGCGAGCCAGGCGATGGCGGGGGCGCCTGGCGAGATCCGCGAGGCGGACAGACCCCGTGAGGGCCCCAATCCCGCTTGTCGGCTAAGAGCTCGGCGACGGCCCTGCGGCGCGGTCGAGGGCTTCAGCCAGCGCGTCGAAGGGCAAGAGGACGCAGTCGTGCCGGCTCTTGTGCCGCTGGACCGGCGTGAAGACGGCGAATTCGGCCCAGGGCCCGTCCGGCGGCGGCCCGTTCTCGCGAATCATTCGCTCGAACACTCGCGCGCTGGTCCTGAGCGCTCCTGGCTCCGCTCCGACGGCGCTGGCCGCAAGCAACGAGGCGGCGGCGCGGCAGAGGGCACAGCCCTTGACCTCCTGGGCGATGTCGGAAAGCCGGCCCTGATCCAGCCGCAGCTCGATCGTGACCCGGTCTCCGCAGAGGGGGTTGTACGCGGTCGCGCTCGCGTGCGGCGCACCAAGCCGGCCAGCGCGGACCGCGGCCTTGGCGTGGGCCAGGATCGCCTCTTGGTAAAGCTCCTCACTCATGTGAGCCACTGGACCGGCGCAACCGACGCCGTGGTGGCGGACGAAACCGCGGCCGCGGGCGCCGGCATGCCCTTGATGGTCACGTCGCCGATGTCGTGTGGTAGCGCGCGGTTGACCTCGAGCTCCAGGATCGGCAACTGGCGCCGGGGGGCCGCGACGTCGAAGGTCATGACGTCGCCTTGGCGGCCCGCTTGAGACCCGTCAGCGCGTCGGGCGTGTCGACGTCGACGAGGACCCCGTCATCGTCGCTCGCCACCTCGCGGACGACCTCGTCGTGCGCCCCGATGAGATGCCGGGCCCCAACGTCGCCGGCCACCTCCCGCATCTCGGGAAAGAACCGCCTGGCCCACAGCACTGGATTTCCCCGCTTGCCCCGGTATGTCGGCACGCAGATGCCCCGCCCCTCCGCGGGGTTGAAAGCCGTGATGAGCTTATTGATGAGCTTCTTCTTGACCCGCGGCATGTCGCCCAGGCAGACCAGGGCGCCGTCCACGTCGTTGGGCAGGGCGGTGATCCCGCGCGTCAAAGAGGTGCTGAGCCCCTCGGCATAGTCGGGGTTGTGAACGAAGTGCACCTTCCGCCCCTTAAGGGCGGCGCTGACCGCCTCGGCCTCGAAACCGGTGACGACCACGACGGGATGTGCCTTGGAAGCGAGAACCGCGTCGACGACGCGCGTGACCATCGCGATGCCGTCGACCTCGGCGAGCAGCTTGTTGACCTTGCCCATGCGCCGCGACTGACCTGCCGCCAGCACCAGCGCCGCCACCCGGGGAGTCCGCGGCGCCGCGGCCGCCTCGGCGGGCTCGGGCGGGGAGGCCTTCGCGCGCGGCAGCGGCCGCAAGGGGATTTCCTTCAAGAGGCCGCCGGCCCCCATCAGCATTATGTCACGCCCGGTGACCTCGAGCCCCGCGGCGAGGCGCTGAAGGACCCAGTCGAAGCCGTTGAGCTTGGGCGACCGAGCGCAGCCAGGCAGTCCGATCACCGGCGCCCTCCCGTAGCGGGCCAGGAGCAGCAGGTTCCCCGGATCGACGGGCATGCCCAGGTGCTCGAGCTCACCCCCGGCGAGCTCGATGCCGGCGGGAATCACGTCCCGCCGGTCGGTGATCGCCGAGGCGCCATAGATGAGGATCATCTGGGCGCCCTGGTCGGCCAAGCCACGCACCGCGGCGGCGACGGCATCCACCTTGTGGTCGCAGCGGATCTCGCCCACAAGCGCGCTGCCCAGCATCGCGAGCCGCGCCTTCACCGCCTCGGTCGTCGAGTCGAGAATGCGTTCCTTCATCCCCGGTAGGTGCGTGAGGACCAGCCCCACGGCGCGCTCCCCGAAGGGCGCGACTCGAATGAGCGGACCGCCTTCCTCCGCGATGCGCGTGCAGGTCTCGAGCATCCCGCGGGGCACCGCGAAGGGGATGATCTTCACCGTCGCCACCATCTGCCGCGGTTCGGCGGGTTCGAACGGCGGCAGCGTCGCAATCGTGACGGCCTCGTCGACGAGGTTGATTCGGTCCAGGCGATCGCGGTTCATCACGACCACGCCCGCGTGCTCGGAATAGAGGTTGCAGCGGCCGGTGAACGCCGGGCCCAGCTTGATCCCGTCGCCGCACGCGGCCCGGGCGACGGCGCGGGCCGCGTCGTCCTCCCCGACGTCGTCCGCGTCGAGGCGCGCGACCGTGACTTCGCGCAAGCCGGCGTCGCTGAGCACGGCGATGTCGTCGGTCGACAACACGTGGCCCTTCTTGAATGTGCCGGTGGCGAGCCTGACGCTGTGGGCGAGGATCGCCCCCTCCGCTTGGTCAATGGAGAGCGAGGTGAACTTCACGCTGCGGCCGCCTTTCCAACCTCGCCCTGCCGCCGGACCTGGGTGATCTCGGCCAGGATCGAGAGGGCGATCTCGGCGGGAGTCTCGGCCCCCAAGGCAAGGCCCACGGGGCCGTGAATGCGCTCGATGTCGCGGGGCTCAAAGCCCAACCCGGCGAGGCGGCGGCACCGGGCGGCGTGGGTCTTCTTGCTGCCGAGTGCGCCGATGTAAAAGGCCGGCGACTTGAGCGCCACCTCGAGCGCGGCGTCGTCCAGCTTCGGGTCGTGCGTCAGGCTCACCACGGCCGTGCGCGAATCGGGGGCGAGCTCCTTCAAGGCCTCGTCGGGCCAGTCCATCCGCACCTCCCCTTCCGGGAAGCGGTCGCGGCCCGCGAAGGCGCGGCGGGGGTCGATCACCGTGACCGCATAGCCCGCGACCACCGCCATGCGGGCGAGCGGCTCGGCGATGTGCACGGCGCCGACGATGAGAAGCCGCAGCGGCGGGTTATGAACGTGGATGAAGACGGGGCCCTCGGGGGTGTCCACGGTCGTGCTCCGGTCGTCGGCGAGCGCCTGCCGGGCGGCCATCGCCAACGTATCGCTGACGCCATATTTTGATGGATTATCAGTCTGATAAAAAAGGATCTGCACATATGACTTTAAGTTCGTGAGCAGCGCCACGGGGCGCTTGCCCGCACGGTCCTTGACGAGCCGATCGAGCACCTCCGCCTTCACGACACCAGCTCCACGTAGACCTGGACCTTGCCGCCGCAGGCGAGCCCCACCTCCCAGGCCTGCTCGTTGGTGACCCCGAA
>JBHICW010000127.1:0-5724 GCA_046759785.1 Alphaproteobacteria bacterium | reverse complement strand
AATTAATTCCTTTTGTGACAAGGGCTTGGCCTAGGACGCCGACAATATCCTGCCAACTGCCGTAGGAGTTGAGGACAACTAAGGGAACCTTTGCCGCCAACTGGGGAGGGTTCCTCTGCCATCAACCCGGCTGAAGAGTGCGCCTTATATGAGGCCAGCGGCTGTCAAGCAGGATATGTCTGGTGAGGCCCTACGGCACTTCGTCAAGGTCGGTGGTTCGTGGTGTCGTTGCGAGATCCGCCACCGAGAGTCCGTCCTCGAAAGGGAATTTGGTCGTAAGCCAGAAGCGGGACGTGCCCCGTTGATGCGAGGCCGAGCCCCGTGCACTGCATGGGCAATGAGTGCCGGATCACCTATATCCGGTCGGCCCTCATGAGCCCGCACCAAGGTCTCTCATGGACGTGTGAGGGCATCGGGGCTCCAAGAGGACGGGACCCATCCGAGAGATCGGCGTAATCCAGCCACGGCTCGCCCCCGGTCACGCCTCCGCCTTGGATCGGTCGGGGGCGTCGCCGGTGACCGGCTCCCCCTATCGGTTCTCTTTGTAACGCCTTCGGTGCAGCCGCCGTTGGTCTCACGCCGTCTCGAGAGAGCCCCACGGTGCGACGAGGAGCTTGCCGGCACGAACCTTAACCGCCGTTAGAGGTGACGAGGCCACACCCACGATCTTCGCCACGCCGTGTTGCCAGAGGTTGCGACGGACCGCCAGCGAGCCGAAAGGGCTTCGGTCATGCGTGAGAGGCTCCGTTTCCGTCCGGCTTACGCCAGACCCTGCCCTATAAATCTGGACGCATCAAGGCGGCTCGATCCGAATCCCTCAACGTTACGCGCAGCCGAACTATGATGTTCGTCCGTGACCGACGCCCGCGGGACCGGTCCGCTTTCGTAGGAGGTCCAGGTCATGCCCGTCGTCTTGGCTCTGTCCGCCGTCGTGCCGGCGCTGCTCTTGATGTGGTACTTCTGGTCCCGGGACGCGTACCCGGAACCGCCCCGAGTGGTGTGGACGACCTTCGCCGTCGGCGTCCTCAGCACAGTACCAGTGGTGATCGTGGCGGTGCCGGTCGATGCCGCGTTCGAGGGCGTGTCGGACCCGTGGACCGCCGGTCTCGGCACCGCGTTCCTGGCGGCCGCGATCCCGGAAGACCTGGCCAAATTCTGCATCCTGTACTTCTACTGCCTGCGCCACGCCGAGTTCGACGAGCCCATGGACGGTCTGGTCTACGGTGCCGCAGCCTCCATGGGGTTCGCCGCCTTGGAGAACCTGCTCTACGTCTACGAGGGCGGGCTCGGTGTCGCCGCGACAAGGGCAGTGACCGCCGTCCCCAGCCACGCGATGCACGGCGCCATCATGGGCTACTTCCTGGCGCTCTATCATTTCGTGCCCGCGCGGCGCGGCTTCTACCTGCTGCAGGCGTTGGCGGTTCCCATGCTTCTCCACGGTCTCTATGACTTCCCGCTCATGACGGCCGAGCGTCTGGGTGAGGATCATCCGGCGGCCGTATTCCTGTTCGTCGGGACGCTCGCGGTGGTCTCGGTGGAGCTGGGGTTCGCCCTGGCGCTCTTGAAGCGCGTTCGGGCGATCCAGGCGCAGCGGGCGGGAGCCCCTGCGGCGGAACAGGACATCGGCGTGCTGGACGCCTATCACCGGAGAGGCGCGTCGACCCGGCGGCTCGCACCCTGGCTTTTCCTCGTATTCGGCGGGCTGCTCGCCTGGTTCGGGGTCGGGGGGGCGATGGGGACCGGGATCGGAGCGGTCACGGGCTACGTCGGTGGCCCCGCTCTCGTGGCCCTGGGGATCAACCTCCTCATAGCGTTCTTCGGCATCCGCCTGTTCCGGAAAGGGATCGCCCGCCTCAACCGGCAGCCAGGCGGTGACGGCCGGCCGACCGGGCCGCGCCGGCCATCGGCGTGAGCCCGAGGGCATGGCAGATTGGGGCTTCGTCCGAGAATTCAGAAGCAAAAGGCTGGAGCGGGTGAGGGGAATCGAACCCCCGTCTTAAGCTTGGGAAGCTTCTGCTCTACCATTGAGCTACACCCGCCCGCCCCCCTTATACGCGCGCCAAGGGCGCGCTTCAAGCCACCGAGCCGGGCCCGAGAGCGACGGCCCGAGCTCCGCCGCCCCGCCAAGGGAGCGTGGGGCGCACGACCTCCACCCGAGGTGCGCGGCCCGGCCGGCGAGCCCCGCCACCGTCAACACGCATCTGTGATTTGCAGCCGCGGGCGCAAGCGGGTTAGATCACGGCCGGCCCGCCAGCCAGAGCCGTGAGCCGCCAGGGGTGCTGCCATGTCCGTCGCCGTTCCTGTCGCCAAGCCCCTCGATCCCGCCAAGTTTCGCGATCCCGACGTGACCGCGAAGGGTGAGAAGCGGGCGTCCGTCCCGTTCCGGACCTTGAAGACCCTGTGGTTCAACACGGGCACGCTGTGCAACCTCACGTGCCGCAACTGTTACATCGAGTCGAGCCCGCGCAACGACCGGCTCGTCTACATCACCGCCGCCGAGGTCGAGGCCTTCCTCGACGAGATCGCGGGCGGCGGTTGGCCGACCGACGAGATCGGCTTCACCGGCGGCGAGCCCTTCATGAACCCCGACATCATCCCCATGCTCGAGGCGGGGCTCGCCCGCGGCTTCCGGGTGCTGGTGCTGACCAACGCCATGAGGCCGATGATGAAGCTCAAGGTGCCGCTCCTCGACCTCAAGGAGCGCTTTCCCTCGCGGCTCGTCGTGCGGGTGTCGCTCGACCACTACACAGAGGCCCTGCATGAGGTCGAGCGCGGCTACCACGCCTGGGCGCCGACGCTCGAAGGCCTCAAGTGGCTGGCGCGGAACGGGTTCACGGTCCACGTGGCGGGGCGCACCTGCTGGGGTGAGGCGGAAGCGCGGGCGCGCTTAGGGTACGCCCGACTGTTCGCCGAACACGGCATCCCGATCGACGCCCGCAACCCGGTCACGCTGGTCCTGTTCCCTGAAATGGACGAGCGCCTCGACGTGCCCGAGATCACGGAATCCTGCTGGGGCATCTTAGGGGTTGAGCCGGACTCGATCATGTGCGCCAGCTCGCGGATGGTGGTGAAGCGCAAGGGTGAGGGGCGGGCGAAGGTGGTCTCTTGCACCCTGCTTCCCTACGACGAGCGGTTCGAGATGGGCCACACCCTCGCCGAGGCTGCCCAGACCGTGAAGCTCAACCACCCCCACTGCGCCCGGTTCTGTGTCCTCGGCGGCGGCTCCTGCAGCAAAGGGTGAGCCGGGTGCCTCCGCCTTCCCCGAGAGCATCGGCCGTTTGCGGCCTCGGCACCTTCGAGGGCCCCGTCCTCCTGTTCGGCGGCCCCTACGGCAACCTGGAGGCGGCGCAAGCCCTCAGGGCCGAGACCGCGAGGGCAGGCAAACCGCTCAGGCCCTGGCGGCGTCTGTGGCGGGACGCGGCAGGACCTAAGGCGGCCCTGGACAAAGGGGGGACCCGATCCGATATTGAAGGAGTCGCCGCCTGAACATGGCGAGCAGCGATTCTGCGTGCCAGCAAGGGGCCATGTACCAGGAGAGCACTCGGTCGATTGAGGTGACGGTCAAGCCGTTCTACCTCGAAGACCAATCCTCCCCCGACGATGACCATTTCGTGTGGGGCTACCAGGTGCGGATCGAGAATCTGGGCCGGCAGACGGTCCAGCTCATGACGCGTCACTGGCAGATCACCGACGCGCGGGGCTGCGTCCATGAGGTGCGCGGGGCCGGGGTCGTCGGCGAACAGCCCGTGCTGCGCCCCGGCGAGGCGTTCGAGTACATGAGCGGCACGCCACTCAACACCCCTTCGGGCATCATGGTGGGCAGCTACCAGATGGCCACCGACACGGGCGAACGTTTCGAGGTGGCGATCCCCGCCTTCTCGCTTGACAGCCCTCACCAGCAGGTGAAGATCAACTGAAGGGCCGCTTCCCCGTCGCAACCGATTTCCCCCGGGCGAGGCCTGATGAACCCGCCAAGCCCCGGTGAGGGTGGGGCGCGCCGCGGCAGAGACATGGGACGACGTGGGCTGACCACGCGAGCACGAGGACAAGGGAGAGCGCGGTGACGGACGGCAAACCGGTCAGAGTCGTGAACGAGGTCGAGCCCGCGGCCAGGGCGAAGGCCGCCGAGATGAGAAAGCCCGCCCGCCACGAGGCCGAGGCCGCGGTCCGGACGCTCATCCGTTGGGCCGGCGAAGACCCCTTGCGCGAGGGGCTCGTCGACACCCCGGTCCGGGTGGTGCGGGCCTTTGAAGAGTACTTCTCCGGCTATGCCGAGGACGCGGTGGAGGTGCTCAAGGAGACCTTCGAAGAGACGGAGGGCTACGACGAAATGGTGGTCTTGAGGGACATCCGCTTCGAGTCCCAGTGCGAGCACCACATCGCCCCGATCATCGGCAAGGCACACCTCGCCTACCTCCCCCGCAACCGGATCGTGGGGATCAGCAAGCTCGCCCGGGTGGTCGAGATCTATGCCCGGCGGCTCCAGATCCAGGAGAAGTTCACGAGCCAGATCGCGGATACGATCAACGACGTCCTCCAGCCGCAGGGCGTGGCGGTCGTCGTCGAGGCCACGCACCACTGCATGACGACCCGCGGCGTCCACCGGCCCGGCGTCGTGATGGTGACGAGCCGCATGCTCGGAGCCTTCCGCACCAGCGGGCCGACGCGCCGCGAGTTCCTGAACATGATCGGCAACCCCCAGAGCCGCGACCACGGTTGAGGTCATGGGGGCCGCCCCCGGGGCAGCCCGACACTTGCGCATGCTTTCCCCGACGACGGATGGGTGCAGCAGCGGGTCGGTGCGGTGATCGACGTCCGGCCCATCCTCATGATCGTCGGCATCCTGCTGACGACCCTCGCCGTCGCGATGTTCCTTCCGGCGCTCGCGGACGCCAGCGACGGCAACCCGGACTGGCAGGTGTTCCTCGCCTCGGCGTTCCTCACCCTCTTCATCGGGGTGAGCCTGGCGCTCACCAACCGGGTGGGCTCCGTGAGCCTGTCCGTGCGCCAGACCTTCCTGCTGACGACGCTGAGCTGGACCGTGCTCACGGCGTTCGCGGCCCTTCCCTTCGCCTTCGCGAGGCTCGATCTCACGTACACCGACGCCTTCTTCGAAGCCATGTCGGGGCTCACCACCACGGGGGCGACGGTGATCGCCGGCCGCCTGGACGAAGCGCCGCCGGGAATCCTCCTCTGGCGGGCCCTTCTCCAATGGCTCGGCGGGATCGGGATCATCGTCATGGCGATCGCCGTCCTGCCCATGCTGCGGATCGCCGGCATGCAGCTGTTCCGGACGGAATCGTCCGAGATCGC
The DNA here is from genome assembly GCA_046759785.1 of Alphaproteobacteria bacterium. Lineage (GTDB taxonomy): Bacteria > Pseudomonadota > Alphaproteobacteria > JBHICW01 > JBHICW01 > JBHICW01. The sequence goes on along the minus strand of JBHICW010000127.1, from coordinate 411 downwards.
CGAGAAGGTGCTGCCGCGCACGGCCCAGGTCGCCGCCGTGATCGGTGTGATCTACGTCTCGCTCACCGCGGTCGCCGCCGCCGCCTATGGGGCCGCCGGCATGAGGCCCTTCGAGGCGGCCGCCCACGCCATGACGACCATCGCGACGGCGGGGTTCTCCACCTCCGACCGATCCATCGGGCATTTCGCCAACGCCACGATCGAGTGGTTGGCGGTGTTCTTCATGCTCGTCGCCAGCCTCCCCTTCCTCCTCTACTTCCAGGCCGTCGGCGGCCATCCCCGCGCGCTCTGGCGGGACAGCCAGGTGCGCTGGTTTCTCTCCGTGGTCGTCACGGCGGTGGCGGTCATGACCGTCTGGCGCTGGCTCGCAGGCGGCACCGAGTTCGGCTTCGCGCTCAGACAAACCGCGTT
>JBHICW010000126.1:0-5752 GCA_046759785.1 Alphaproteobacteria bacterium | reverse complement strand
CCAAGAAATCAAAGGGCGGCCTCAGATCCGCTGGAGGTCCCGGCCGACGACGATCGCCCCCTTGAAGAACCGACCCACCTCCTCGCGCACCTCCGCCTCCGGCGCGCCGGGCGGGACCAGGTGGGACAGGACGAGCGTCCGGACACCGGCCGCAGCCGCCGCGCGACCGACTTCCTCGATCGAGGCGTGGTGCGAGGCGATGATACGCGCCATCTCCGGCGTCTGACCGAGCTGCTCGAGGTGGCGGGGTAGCGCCGGGTGGAGCACCAGCACATCGGCGCCCCGGGCCAGGGCGACGAGCGCGTCGGTCGGTTGCCCGTCGCCGGCCAGGACGATGCTCCGTCCCTCCGCGTCGAACCGGTACGACAGGGTGTCCTCGACGTTCCCGTGATGCGTGCCTCGCGCGGTCCGGACGCGGACCTCGTCGACGTCGACGCTCTCCCCGGGCGACAGCACCCGCACGTCGATCGTGGTCCCGGCGCGCGGTCGGCCCTCGGCGACACGCACCTCGATGTCGTACTCGTAGTAGGCGAGAAGGCGCTCAACGATGCCCTTGACGGGGGCCGGCCCGAAGACCTGGAGCGCCGTGCGGGCGCCGGTCAACCACCGCGTGATGAAGAGGTCGTCAAAGCCCGTGTAGTGATCGGAGTGGAAGTGCGTGAAGAAGACGTGGTCCACCGCCTTGACGGCGATTCCGGCCGCCGAGATCTGACGCGCCACGTTCCGGCCAGCGTCCACCACGTGCAACCGGCCCGCCGCGACCACGCCGTCAGCCTTGCCACTGCGGTGCGGGGTGGGGGGCGGAGCGCCCGTCCCCAGTAGGATCAGCTCCATCTTCTCACCGCTGAGCGGCCGGCGCCTCGGCCCGCATTTCCCGCAGGTGCTCTCGGATGGTGCGCATGAGCGGGGCCCGAGGGCGTCGGCACGCCGCGATTTTACGTCGTAACTATCTGGAAATGCAAGCAAACGGCTTCCGCGATGTGGTCGCCCGCCGCGCCCACACGGTCCTCCAGCGAGAAATGGCATAGACTTCCTGCCTTTGCCGATGTTGAATTTCGCGCTTGCCTCGGGAGGCCTAATACTGTATCTAAACCGCACGCGGAGGAGGGGACACAGCCAATCTAGCACGGAGACAAGGAGCTGCCCCGAAGCCCGTAGCGCGCGCTAGCTTTGGACTGCACGGGAGGCGTGCCATGAATGTCATCTGGATCGTGGCGGATACGTTCAGACGAGATCACCTGGGATGCTACGGGAACACGGTCATTCGGAGTCCGTCGCTCGACGCCCTGGCAGCGACGTCGGTGAGGTTCGACCGTCACTACGCGGCTGGATTCCCCACGATGCCTGCCCGCGCGGACCATTCGACCGGGCGCTGGACCATGTGCTTCATGCGCTGGGAGCCTCTGCCGCATGATGTCGTGACCCTGGCGCAGCTGCTCTCTGCCGCGGGGTTCCATACAGCGGCCGTAGTGGATACGCCGTTCTACCTACGCTTCGGCATGAACTATGACCGGGGCTTTCAAACCTTCTTCACGATCCAAGGTCAGGAGGGCTCGGCGACGCGGTTGAACCTCAAGCGTGGACATGAGTCCCGGGACCTGCGAGCGTGGTGGCGGGTGGAGGCCGACCGGAACGCACCGCGGACGATGACCGCCGCTATGAACTGGCTGGAGCGGCACTACAAGGAAAACTTCTTCCTCTATGTCGACACGTGGGACCCCCATGAGCCCTGGGATGCCCCAGCTTACTACACCGAGCTGTATCTGCCGGACTACGACGGAGAGGTGATCCAGCCCGTTTACGGGTACTGGTACGATGCGCCGGGACTCACGGAGGAGAAGGTGAAGAAGGCCCACGCCACGTACTGCGGTGAGATCACCATGGTCGACACGTGGGTCGGTTACCTGCTGCGGAAAGTGGAGAACATGGGACTCATGGAAAAGACCGCCGTTATCTTTACCTCTGACCACGGTTTCTACTTCGGTGACCATGGAGGCCTCTTCGGCAAGATGACGTACGCGAAGGGGTCGGACGGCATGCTGCAGAAGCACAGCGATGCCGGCACGACGTGGGATCATTCGCCGCTCTACGAGGAGCTGGTGACCCTTCCGTTGCTTGTTTATGTTCCAGGGATCAAAGCCGGTTCGTACGGCGGTCTGACGTCGGCCATCGACGTCATGCCAACGGTGCTTAACTACCTGGGGCAGGACATCCCAGGGTGGGTCGAAGGGCGTTCGCTCCTTCCGAAGATGCGAAACACCTCGGAGAAGGGGCGTGACGTCGTCGTGAGTACAATTCCTTTTGCGAATCCAGGTGACGAGGTAAGCTCGGTCGACAACGTCAGCCGGAGACTGAGCGCGCATCTCGTGACGACTGTGACGTCGGACGAATGGTCTTTTCTCGCCAGTGCCGAGCCGGGCCGGTCAGAGCTGTACCATCTCCCCTCCGACCCTAAGCAGGAGAAGAACCTCGTCAGCGAGCGTGCCGGTGTTGCGCACGACCACCACACGATGTTTGTTGACTTCTTGAGGGCGACTGGCGTCCCGCCAAGGTTGGTCGAGGCGCTGCGCCAGCTGAAGATGTAGGATGCGCGCTTGACATCGCTGAGCGCGAGGACTACGGTCTAGCCACTTCCACGACCAACCGTGCGGCCCGGTGCGCGCCGCTGGAGCCGGGATACGGCTAGCGGGAGGCCCGATGAATCGCGAGGCCATCAAGGATCTGGTTCTCGGCGTCGCCCTCGCCGCTGTCGGGGTTTACGCCCTCGTCCACATCAACCTCACCGAGGGCCTCGCCATGCAGCCCGGGGGTCTCACCTACCGGTTCTTTCCGCGGGTCCTGTCGGTCGTGCTAGCCGTCCTCTCGCTTGGCTACGTCGGGTCGGTCCTCTGGCGTACACGGCGGCCCGGCCCGATCGAGGAGCGCGACGCTGCTTTGCCCTCAACGCCGGGCGCCGAGGTGCGTCTCGATGCCGGCCCGTCGGGGCTGATGGGCCTCCAAGTCAGACTGGTGGCAACGCTCGTCCTGCTGCTCGCGTACGTTTTCCTCATCCGATACGCCAACTTCATCGTCGCGACTATCCTCTTCCTGTTCGTCATGTTCTACGTGTACGGGCAGCGTCGCCTGCTGCGAAGCGCGGCGATCGCACTGATTGGTGGTACCGCACTCGGTGCCTTCCTCCTCTACGGGCTCAAGCTGCCCCTGCGGTAAGGGGCGCGGAACCCACACAAGATGGCGCACGGGCTGTTACAGGGCTTCTTGAGCGTCGCCGAGCCGGTGAACCTGCTCTTGGTCGTCGCCGGCACCGCGCTCGGGCTGCTCGTCGGGGCGCTACCGGGGCTGAGCTCGCCGATGGCCATTGTCGTGCTTTTGCCGATCACCTTTGCGATGGAGACACTGCCCGCATTGCTGCTGATGATCGGCATCTACGTCGGGACCAAGCTCGGCGGTTCCTTCGCGGCGATCCTGCTGAGGACCCCCGGCACGCCGGCCGCCGCCTGCACCGCTCTCGACGGGTATCCCATGGCCCAGCAGGGCAAGGCGGGTCTCGCCCTGGGCTATGCGACGATGGCCTCTACCTTTGGGGGGTTGGTCAGCTGGATCCTGGCCGTGAGCTTTGTGCCCCTCATCTCTTCCATCGCCGTCAAGTCGAGCAACGCAGATATCGCCCTCATCGGCATCGCCGGCCTCATCATGGTGTCGGCCTTCGTGCGGGGATCCATGGTGCGCGGGCTGATCGGGGTCACGCTCGGGATGCTGATCGGGACGGTGGGGCTGGACCCGCAGGACGCGGTTGAGCGCTACACGTTCGGCAACGTCTACCTGATGTCCGGCATTCCCTTCGCTGCCGTGCTCATCGGGCTCTTCGGCTTCACCGTGGTTCTGAGCGACCTGAAGCTCATCGGCAGCCGGGAGCATCTCATCGCGAGCGAGATCAACTTCGCCCTGCCGGGCCTGCGGGACCTGCTGAGCCGGTGGAAGGCGATCGCCATTGGCAGCCTCTCGGGCACCGCGGTCGGCGCCGTGCCCGGGGTCGGCTCGGAGGGCTCGACCTGGCTCGCCTACGCGATGACACGCAACCGCTCGCCACATCCCGAGAAGTTCGGGACGGGCGTGCCCGAGGGCATCCTTGCGCCGGAGTCGTCGAACAACGCGACGACCGGCGGCACGATGATCCCGATGCTGACGCTCGGGATCCCGGGCGACGGCTCGACCGCAGTGATGCTCGGCGCCCTGATGCTCCACGGCATCGAGCCCGGCATCATGTTGATGAAGGAGAGCGCCGACGTCGTCTATGGCATACTCGCTGGCCTGCTCGTCGCGACCATCGTCATGTTTGTCATCGCCTGGACGGCGATCCGATACTTCATTCTCATCCTGCAGCGGGACCGGTCGTGGCTCTTTCCCTTCGTGCTGGTATTCGCGACGGTAGGCTCCTTCGCGATCACGAACACGTTTTTCCCCGTCTACATCGCGATCGGCTTCGGGATCCTCGGCTACATCCTGGAGCAGCGCAACTTCCCCGTGGTCACGATTGTCCTCGGCGTGATCCTGGGGCCGATTATCGAAGTGAACTTCCGGTTGGCGCTCGCGCTCTCCAACAACGACTACACGACCTTCGTCGCCACGTGGCCGCGACAGCTGATCGTCGCGGTGGTTATTCTGCTCTTCGCGCGCGAGGTGTACGGGGGCGTGAAGCGGCTCCTCGAGGGCCGCGGGACGGCGGGGCTGCCGGCCCGGCCCCTTCCGTCGACGATCGACAGCGAAGAGCGAAAGAGATAAGGAGGCGAAGCGATGAGAGTAAACGTGCTGCGCTCACTGACCGTGGCCCTGGCGGTCGGCACCCTGTGGGTCGCCGGCGTGGCGGGGGCGGCCGAGTATCCCTCGGACACCATCCGCGTGACCGTCCCCTGGAAGGCCGGCGGCGGTACGGACACCATCGGCCGGGGCTTCGCTGCGGCGATGGAGCAGTTCTTGAAGGTACCGGTGGTGGTGGAGAACATCTCCGGCGCCTCCAGCGCGGTGGGCAACCTCAAGGTCGCCCAGGCGAAGCCGAACGGCTACACGGTGCTCCTCAACGGGACTGGCGAGCTGGTGGTGAACCTCGTCTTCAAGCCCGAGCTACCCTTCTCGCTTGACAGCTACAAGTACGCGGGGGGGTTCTTCTCGACGCCGACCTACGTGTTGTCGCACAAGGATCGGGGTTACAAGGACCTCAAGGATCTGTTCGACAAGGCGCGAAGGAACCCCGACACGGTCACCGTCGGCACGACCGGCGCCGCGAATGCCCACTTCCTGATGGCGAGGGCGATGAAGGGCATCTCCGGCGTGCCGTTCAGGATCATCCCGTATGAGGGAGGTGGACCCCTGAAGAAGGCCCTCATCGGGAATCAGGTGGATGCCGGGATCATCCACTCGCCGGTGTCGCTCAGCGAGATCAGGGCGGGGCTGCTGCGCGTGCTGGCGACAGCCGGGTCGCTCGAGAAGATCGAGTATCCACCCATCCGCGGCACGAAGACTCTCCGGGCCTACGGGATCCCGATCGAGGTAGGGACGACCCGCGGCCTCTACGTCCCGAAGGACACCCCGGACGAGGTTGTCGCCAAGCTCGCCGAGGTCGCGGAAAAGGCGGCCAAGAGCGCGCAGTTCGACAAGTTCGCCCGCAGGTTCGGCTTCGCGCCGGTGTGGCTATCCCCGGCGGAGTTCGCCGCACTGAATCGGCGGACGCTTGAGACCTACACCCAGATCAAGG
>JBHICW010000125.1:0-5759 GCA_046759785.1 Alphaproteobacteria bacterium | reverse complement strand
CCTGAAAGAGGTAGGCGTTGCCGGAAGCATAAGTGCGCCCGCGAAGGCTCTCGACGAACAGCCGCGAGGTGAGCGTATCGGCGGCCGAGAACCGATAGCGGCGAAGGTAGGTGTCATCGCTCGAACGGGCGACGTCGAAACCCCAGCGCCAGGTTTCGTCGACGTCGAACAGCCCCCTGCCTTCGATGTGGCCGCGGGTCTCTTGGCCTCCGACGCGCTCGCCGAAGTCGCCCCGCCGGTCGACGTGGGTGATGCTGCCGTTCCAGAGGAACTGGCCGTTGCCGGTGTGCTGACGGTACTCGCCGACCAGCACGACGCCCTCCTTGGTGGTGAAGATGGGGGCGAAGGTGGCGTCGATGTGGGGGGCGATGTTGAAGTAATAGGGGATCTGGAGCGTCGCCCCCAGCAGACTCGAGCTGCCCAAGGTTGGCGCGAGGAACCCGCTGCGTCGCTTGACCGTCGGATCGGGGTGGCGGAAGTAGGGCGTGTAAGCGACCGGCACGCCGAACACTTCGAGGAAGACGTCGTTATAGATGATGTCCCGCGCGCGCTGGTCGTGGATGATCCGTTGCGCCTTGAGCTGCCAAAGGGGCGGGCGCTCCGGGTCGTTCGGGCACAGCTCGCAGGGGGAGTAGACGACCTTGCGCATTTCGGTGATCGCTCCCCGGCGCTGCCCGCCAGCCGCGGCGAGGCGGGAGTTGTCGGTCAGCCGCATCTTGAGCCCCCGCACGATCCCGCGTGTCAGCTCGTCGGTGAGCTCCACGTAGTCGGCGAAGAGCACCTCGCCGCTCGGCTCGAGGAGCACCACGTTGCCCGAGGCGGTCACCGTGTCCGTCTTCTGATTGTAGGTTACCGTGTCGGCGAGAAGAATGCGCTCGCCCTGGGCGATCTCGACGTGTCCCACGGCGACCAGCACGCCCAGCTCTTCGTCGTAGCGCAGTTCGTCGGCCTGAAGGACGACCGGCTCGCTGGTCTGGATCGACTCCACCGGGAAGGCGGGCGTCGCGCCCACCACGGCAAGCGCGACCACCACCGTCCCAAGCTTCCGCCGCATGGGGCCTAACCGTCCTCGAGGTGCAGCAGCATCGCGAGACCCAGCAGCGTGGAGACGACAGCCGGGGCCCACGCCGCGAGCACCGCCGGGACGCTGCCCGAAAGCCCAAGGGCAAAGACGACGTCCGACAGGAAGTACAAAAGGAAACCGGCCAGGAGCCCGCCCAGAACCAGAACCCCCGTCCCGCCCTGACGCGTGAACCTGAGGGAACAGGTGGCGGCGATCAGGACCATCGCGCACAGGAGTAACGGGCCCGCAAGGACCGCATGCCAGTAGAGGCGGTGCTTCCGCGCCGAGAACCCAGCGGCCTCCAGGGTCCCGATGAACTTGGGCAGGACCCAAAACGACATCGTCTCCGGCGGGGCGAAGCTGTCCTGGATGCGGTCCATGGTGAGGTCGGTCTTCAGGCGATAGTGCGGGCGGGTTTCCGCGGGCTTGTCCGGCGTCGTGAGAATGGCGTCCGTAAGGTACCAGTAGCCGTCCTCAAGCTTGGCCGTCTTGGCGTCGATCCGCCGGACGAAGCGATCAGCGCCGTCGTAGAGGAAGATAATGACGCGGTCGAGCTCCATCTCGTCAGGGGCCACCCTGAGCGCATGGATCACGGACCGACGGTTCTGGTCCCCTTCGCGCAGCCACAACCCGGAGGAGGAGACCGCGAGCAGGCTGGAGCGACCCTTAAAGTACTTCGCCTCGGTCTGCTCGTACCGCGAGACGGTCACCGAAACGAGCGGGTTGAAGACCGCGATGATGAAAATCCCGATCGCGAGCGCGAGGGCCAGCGCGGGCAGCAAGAACTGCCAGGCCGAGACGCCCGCGGCGCGCGCGACGATCAGCTCGTGAGTGCGGGTGAGCTTGAGAAACGTGAACATGCCGCCGAAGAGGGCGGCGAACGGTACGATTTTCTGGGCCATGTAGGGCAGCTTCAAAAGCGCCATCTCGAGCACGATGGCGAGCGTCACCGCCTCGCGGGTCGCGCCCCGCCGGCTGAGCTCGACCACGTCGATCAGAAAGATGACGGCGATGAAAAACAGGAAGACCATCGCCACGCCGAGAAGGAACTGGCGGCCTATGTAAGTGGAAAGGGTGAGCGACGGATGCATGGCCGGTTGGCGCGCCCGTCACCGGCCTTCGCCGGCGACGGCGGCGAGAGCCTGGCGCCGCGGCGCCCGCCGACCGAGCAGGATGAACAGGCTGATCCCCGCGACCACTGCCACGTTCGCATACATAGCGGGGACCAGCACGGGCGCCTTCACCACCGCATGGCTCAGCGCAAGGCCCAGCACCTGGAACAGGACGGCCGCCCCGATGGCCGCGAGCACCCGTTTCCATTGGTTGCGCTGGTTAAACTCGCCCGACATCAAGGCCGCCAGCGCGATGAGCGCGAAAACGAAGCAGTACAGCGGTGCCACCAACCGCTGGTGCCCTTCCGCCCGCAGCTTGCCCGCGAACCGCACGTCTTCCTCCACCCTGGGCGGACCGAACAGCTCATCCAGGAACCGTTCTCGGGGTTCGCGCCAGCGGTGGCGCCCCGGTTCGGCGAAGCTCGACAGGTCCAGGGTGTACCGGTCGAAGTAGAGCAGGCTCAGCCACCCGCTGTCCGGCGACACCTCCTGCCGGTTGCCGTTGACCAGCACAAAACGCGGCCCCTCGGGCGCGCGAACGAAGGCGCCGCGCTCCGCGATCATCGTCACGGGCTTCGTGGCGTCGCGGTTGTCGTGGACGAGGATCCCCACCACCTCGCCATTACTCTTCCGCGCCCGGACGTACACGGTGAGCCCTTCGACGAGGGTGTTGAACGTGCCTTCGCGCAGGAAAAGCTGCGAGTAGTCACTGCGAATCGTGAACTGCATGTCCTTGAAGTCGCGAAATGCCGTCGGCATGAAGTAGAGCGTCACGCTGTAGGCCACGGCGGCAACCGCCCCTGCGAGGATGAGCGCCGGCCAGGCCAGGGTCCACTGGCTTAAGCCCGCGGCTCGCAGGACGACGAGCTCGCTGTCGATGATGAGGCGATAGTACGTGTAAAGTACCGCGGAGAAGAGCGCGATGGGCAGGATGAGCGCGAGAAACGTCGGCAGAAGCAGGAGGGTGAGTTCGAGGAAGCGGAAGAACGAGAGCCCCCGGTTGATGATCAGGTCGATGAAGCGCAGGGACTGGCTCAACCAGATCACCCCGGTCAGTCCTAGGGCCACGATGAGCAAGGCGCCGACCAGCTGCTGCACGATATAGCGGGTGCACCGGGGCATCGCACCACTATACCCGCTCTCGCCGCTCGAAGCCTAGTCGGTAAATGGCTCCGGTGATTGCCGAACCGGGCTTGCCGGGCGTGGGGCGCTCTCGCACCCCCGCAAGGATCACTGCCGGCAAAGGCTTCCCTTCGTCGCCGCTTGGATTAGAGTGGGGCGCGACCAGGGCCGGTTTCTTGGCCGTAACGGCGTCGAAGGACGTTGAATTGAGAGAGGGGAGCGAGGAAGACATGAAGATTACCTTTGCCGAAAGGATGCCGTCGGATCCCGGTGCGGTCGTCGCGGGCGTGCTCGAGGAGCGCACGCTCAGCTCGACGGCCGCGGAGCTTGACGCGCGGACGGGCGGCGCGCTCAAGCGGGGAATGGCCGCAAGCCGCTTCACCGGTGCGAAAGACCAGTTCCTCGACTTCCCTGCGCCGACCGGCGTGGAGGCGAGCCACATCGTTCTAGCCGGGTTGGGCAAGGTGGATGGGATCACGCCGCTCCGGATGCAGGAGGTGGGCGGTGCCGCCGTCGCCCATCTGAACCGCCTCGGGGCGGTGCGCGCGACGGTACTCGTCGATCCCGAAGACCTCGGCGGCACCGCCCCTGCGGAACGGGCCGCCAACCTGGCCGTCGGCGCCCGCCTTCGCCGTTACCGGTTCGACAAGTACCGCACGAAGGAGAAGGAGGAGTCGAAGCCTACACTCAAGGCCCTCAACGTGGTCCTGAAAGGGGCGCGCTCCGCCCGTGCCGCGTTTGGCCGGCTGAACAGGGTGGCCGACGGCGTCGTCTTCACCCGCGACCTCGTCTCCGAGCCGGCGAATGTCATCCACCCCGAGAGCCTCGCCGAGCGGGCGCGCTCCCTGGCGGAGCTCGGCGTCGACGTGGAGACGCTCAACGAATCCCGGTTGCGCAAGCTGGGCATGGGCGCGCTCTTGGCCGTGGGGCAGGGGAGCAGCCGCGAGTCGCGCGTCGTCGTGATGCGCTGGAACGGGGCGCCGGGGGGCAAGCATCCGCCGGTCGCCTTCGTCGGCAAGGGCGTGTGCTTCGACACCGGCGGGATCTCCCTCAAACCGCCGGGCGGGATGGAGGAGATGAAGTGGGACATGGCCGGCGCCGCGGTCGTCATGGGGCTCATGAAGGCGCTGGCCGGGCGCAGCGCCAAGGTCAACGCGGTCGGAGTCGCGGGCCTCGTCGAGAACATGCCCTCGGGAACCGCACAACGGCCCGGCGACGTGGTGACCTCCATGTCGGGCCAGACCATCGAGGTGATCAACACCGACGCCGAGGGTCGTCTCGTCCTGGCCGACGCCCTGTGGTACTGCCAGGACACCTTCAAGCCCCGGTGCATGATCGACCTCGCGACCCTGACCGGTGCGATTGTCGTCTCTCTCGGGACCTACATGGCCGGCCTGTTTTCCAACGACGATGGGCTGGCGGGCAAGATCATCGCCGCGGGCAAGGCGGTTGGCGAGGAGGTGTGGCGGATGCCGCTCGAGGAACGCTACGACAAGGACATCGATTCCGACATCGCCGATGTCAAGAACGTCGGCAAGGACCGTGAGGCCGGCAGCATCGCCGGCGCTCAGTTCCTCCAGCGGTTCGTCAACGACGTCCCATGGGCTCACCTCGACATCGCCGGCGTGACCTGGTCGAAGCGGGACAAGGCGACGGTTCCCAAAGGCGGCACGGCCTTCGGCGTGCGCCTCTTGGACCGCCTCGTCGCCGACCACTTCGAGACCCGACGCTAAGGCGTCCGATGACGGACGTCGGCTTCTACCACTTCGAGCGGACGAGCCTTGAGCGGGCGCTGCCGAAGCTCTTGGAGAAGGTGATGGCGCGCGGCCTGCGCGCCGTGGTGCTGGCCGGCTCGGAGGAGCGGGTGGAGGCGCTGAACGCCGCCCTCTGGACTTACGATCCTGCGTCCTTCCTGCCTCACGGCGCCGCCGCCGACGGTCACGCCGAGGTCCAGCCGATTTACCTCACCGCGAAGGAAGAGAATCCGAATGGTGCCGAGGTCCTGGTCCTGGTAGACGGCATAAGGCCGTCGTTCCTCGCCAGCTTCCAGCGCTGCCTCGACCTGTTCGACGGCAACGATCCCGCGGCGGTGGCGAGCGCGCGCGAGCGCTGGAGCACGCTCAAGGACGCGGGCCATGTCCTCACCTACTGGCAACAGACGCCCCAGGGAGGCTGGGAGCGTAAGGCCTGAGCGCCCAGTGGGAGCGGCCCTGGTCTCAGGGCCGGGGATGACAAGGCGTCGGCAAGCGGCCGGGCCCTGGTTAGCAAAGGATTTAACTCAAGGGCGGCCTTATCATTGCGGGCGGCGGTGCGGCCTCGGGGCGACCGGCCTCGGGTGTCGGGGCCCGTGAGCAAGGCCCGCGCGAACGGCCTTTGACCACTCCCGTTGCGGGCCGGTGGCCGAGCCACTATAAGGCGCCCGACCGTGACGATCGGAGGGCACTGGTGGATGGCACGCGAAC
>JBHICW010000124.1:0-5884 GCA_046759785.1 Alphaproteobacteria bacterium | reverse complement strand
TCGAGGTCACGGGCTATGACGTGCACAACGGCGTGGTGAGGCGGCTCCACACGAACAAGGGCGACATCGCCTGCGACGCGGTGATCCTCGGCCTCGGCGCGTGGACTCCGAAGCACTGGGCGATGCTGGGCAAGTCCATGAAGCTCGACGTGGGCTACCCCGACGGGACGGTCGTCAGGGACAAGGACATGTGGACCTACTGGCGGCTTCGAGAGGGCGAGCTCACCACCGACTTCCGTTACCGGACGGCCGACGACCGCGACCCGCCGATTCTGAAGGTGGAGCTCATGACGACGCCCGTGGTGGATCCGGCAGGCGGTGCGTGCCTTGGGGACTACGTTTACTTCTACGTGAAGAATGCCGCCGAGCGGATCGGCCGGCCGGGCGTTCAGGGCGGGACCATCCCGGTCATGATCGGCTCGGACGCGGTGGTCGACCCGTACGGGCATGCGAACGACCTCTATCAGGCGGAGCCGGAGTTCGCGGACTACTTCGCGGCAGCGCTGGGGCAGCTGATGGGGCGGTTCGAGGGCTCTCGGGCGAACTTCCGCGCGCGGCGCAACGGCGGCATCGGGGCGTTCACGCCGGACAACGTCCCGATCTTCGACTGGATCCTGCCGAACGTGTACATGATCGCCGACAGCAACCACGGCTACAAGATGACGGGGGTCGGGAAGCTGGTGGCGAAGCTTCTGGTCGGCGGCGACACGCCTGCCGAGCTCGAGCCCTTCGCGGTGAGCCGATTCGACGAGGGCAAGGCGTTCGGCAACAGCAACAGCCACAGCCCCTGGGTGTAGGGCCACCATGGGTGCGGGCCGCGGGGGTCGATGTCGTCAAAGCCGGCGACGAGGAGCCTGAGGCCGATGCCCACGCGCTTCGTCCTCCGTCCCGGCGGCTTGAGCCTCGCCGAGCTGCGTCGTCTTGAGCGCTCCGGCGCGGAGGTCGTTCTCGACGATTCCTGCCGCGGGGGGATCGAGGCCGCCGCCGGGCTCATCGAGCGGCTGGTCGAAGAGGACCGCCGCGTCTACGGCATCAACACGGGCGTGGGCAGCCTCGCCCGCACCGCGGTCGCGGTGGGCCAAGCGAAGGAACTCCAGCGCCGCCTCGTGCTCTCGCACTGCGTCGGCACCGGGCCCCTCTTGCGTGACCGCGTGGTCCGCCGGATCTTGCTCTTGAAGGCGAACGCGCTGGCGCTCGGCCGCTCAGGAGTGCGGCCGGTTCTCGTCGAGGCGCTCCTCACGCTGTTGAATGCCGGCGTGCTGCCCTGCATTCCAGCCAAGGGCTCGGCCGGGGCCTCGGGCGACCTCGCCCCGCTCGCACACCTTGCGGCGGCGCTCATCGGGGCGGGCGAAGTGCGCGTCAACGGCGCCATCATGCCCGCCGCGGACGGGCTTGAGCGCACCGGCTTGATCCCAATCGAGCTCGCGCCGAAGGAAGGGCTGGCCTTGCTTAACGGCACCCAGGTCTCGACCGCCCTCGCGATCGACGGCCTGTTCGCGGCGGAGGACGTCTTCGCGGCCGCGGTGGCGGCCGGGGCGTTGAGCGTCGACGCGGCGCTCGCGAGCGACGAACCGTTCGATCCCCGCCTTCACGAGGCCCGGGGTCAACCCGGTCAGGCGGAGGTCGCCGCGGTCTACGGCGGGCTGCTAGTGGGCAGCGAGATCCGCACCTCGCACCTCGAATGCGACCGCGTCCAGGACCCATACAGCCTGCGCTGCCAGCCACAAGTCATGGGCGCCTGCCTCGACCTCGTGAGGTTCGCCGCCGGGGTCCTGGGCCGCGAGGTCAACGCCGTTTCGGACAACCCCCTGGTCTTCGCCGAGAGCGGCGACGTGCTTTCCGGCGGCAACTTCCACGGCCAGCCGGTCGCGATGGCGGCCGATACGCTGGCGCTTGCCATCGCCGAGGTGGGGGCTCTGTCCGAGCGCCGCATCGCGCTGTTGACGGACGCCCACATGAGCCAGCTCCCCCCTTTCCTGGTCGAGGACAGCGGCCTCAACTGCGGCTTCATGGCGGTCCAGGTGGCGGCGGCGGCGCTCGCCAGCGAGAACAAGGCTCTGGCGCACCCGGTGAGCGTCGACAGCCTGCCGACCTCGGCCAACCAGGAGGACCATGTGAGCATGTCCACCTACGCCGCCCGGCGGCTCGCGGACATGGCCGACAACGCGACCGGGATCGTCGCCATCGAGCTCCTCGCCGGCGCCCAAGGGATCGAGCTCCGCCGCCCCCTCCGCACGACCCCCGCGCTCCAGGACGTCGTGGCCGCCGTTCGCAAGCGCGTCCCGTTCTATCAGGAGGATCGCTTCTCGGCGCCGGACATCGGGGCGATCAAGGACCTCGTCGCCGGAGGCCATTTTCGGGCGCTCATGCCGGAGGGGCTGCTTCCGAGCGGCGGCGGCAAGGAGGCGACTTAGGATGGAGCGGCCCCGCGTGCTCATCGTCGACTTCGCCTCGGACGCTCGGGCCGTCCGCTGTGGCCGTGCGATCGCGCTCGCCCTTGCGGACGAGACGGAGATGGAGATCGTGCGGCCGGCGCGGGGGCGCGACTGGGCGGGCCCGGGGCTCATGCGCTCAAGCCACGTGATCCTGTCGGGTTCCGACATCCCGATCCCCCGCGACGAGCCGTGGTTCGCCGACACCTGCCGGCAGCTCCGTACGGTCGTCGAGGCGGGCGTCCCCGTGCTCGGGGTGTGCTTCGGCCACCAGATCTTGGTGCAGGCGCTGGGCGAGGTGGGCATGGTGCGCCGGGCGCCGGTGGCCGAGTACGGCATCCGGCGGATGCGCTGCCTTCCCCGCCAGGCGCACGATCCGGTGCTCGGGGTGCTGCCGGGGGCGGGGTTCGATGCCTACTCCCTCCATAGCGACGAGGTCGACGCGGCGCGGGCGGTCCCCGAGCTCGGCCTCGAGGTGCTTGCCGAGTCGGACGATTGCCCGGTCCAGGCCTACCGCCTACCCGGCCGGCCGGTCTGGGGCGTCCAGTTCCACCCGGAGCTCACGCCGCATGTCGTGGCCGAAGCGGTGAAGCGGGCGCCGGCCCGGCTCGGCCGCCCGCCGGTCCCGCCGGGGGTGCCCGAGGCGATCGAGCGTCACCCCTCTTGCCAGCGGCCCGAGCTCTTCGACGCCTTCCTCGCGGTGCCCCGCGCCGAAGCCGCAGGCGCTGGCACGGTCGCCGCCGACTGACTCCCGCCCTGCGGGCGGGAAGCGCCGGCTCGGGACCGGAGAGCTGGCCACGAGCTCGACCGCGGGATCTGCTCGTTCCGGCCGTTATTGGGTTACGGCCGAGGGACGTGGCGTGATGCGGCCTTAAAAAAAGATGTAGCGATCGAACGGGTTGAACGACCGCTCGTCGGTCGAGAAGAACGTGTCGAGGTCGATGATCTTGAACCCGGCCTCGACGAGCGGCCCCAACCCCGCATGTGGGCCCGGCATGGCAGTCTGGATGATGTCAGCCCGCGGTCGTGCCCAGGCGACCGCGGCGGCGACGCAGGCGGCTCCGTCCTCGGCCGTGGTGGCACCGATCGGCCCGAGGGTGATCGCGTCCGGATACCAGAAGGCTTCGTCGTCTCGCGTCTGCGCGTAGCCATAGCCCACTGGCTCACTCCCACGCCGGAACGAGAGTGGCACGGCAGCGCGCTCCGCCACGAGGTAGCCATGGTCGGCGCGGTTGAAGAACGTGCCGATGTCGGCGTCCGAGCGAAGGAACTCCCAGTCGTCTTCCTCGGCCTCGGCCGCCTCGACCCCATCGGCGGGCGGGACAGTCAGCTCGTCGGTCTTGGCCCGCAGATTGTAGCACGGCCATTTCGGGCGCATACCGGCGCGTAAGTAGAGCGCGTGCGCCCGCGGGTCGGTCGAGCTCAGGGTGCAGAACTCGCGGCCGTCGCGCGGACGGGTGCGTGCAAGCAGGGCTTGGCCGACGCCCGCTGACTGGCAAGCGGGCCGGACGAAAAGCTCGGCGAGGTAGGTGGAGGGCCCGCGGTCGAGGATGGCGGCAAAGCCGATGAGGCGACCATTGCGCTCGGCAACCCACATTTCCCCGGTCTCGAGCTCATGGCGAAAGCAAGACGGCGCCGGCCGATGGGGCGGCGGCTCATCCTGCTGGCCGAGCTCGTTCTCAAGCCAGATCTCCCGAATCTGCCCCAAATCACTCTCGGTGCCTCGTCGAAGAGTGAGGCCATCCATAGTGACTGCTCCGTCAAGGGTCCCGTTTGAGGCGGCGGCGGATGCTAGCGTGCGCGCTTATGCTCTGTCCATCGGCCGTGGCGGCGGGCCCCGAAGGTATTATGAGGATTCAGCAGGAGGCCTTCGCCTGGCCTGCTTCGCCGAACCCGGACAGGTGGCGTCGACGCTCAGCCGACCCACCGCCGGAGTCGCATCGCCCCCACTTCAGACGAGCCCGGCCACCGCCTTCAGGTAGCGGGCGAGGATCGAGTCCTCCTTTTCGTGACGCCCTTCCCTGACGACCCACCGCCCGGCCACCATGACGTCCCGGACCGGGTTCGCGTTGCCGGAGAAAATGAGCGCGTCGAGGAGGAGGTCGCCCTGGCGGCCTAAGAGCTGCGCCTGCTCGGCGTCGAGGACGACGAGGTCGGCGAAGGCGCCCGCCTCGAGCGCCCCTATGGCACGGCCGAGCGCCCGCGCGCCGCCCGAGAGCGCCCTCCGATAGAGCTCCGCGCCGACCGAGCCTCCCCCTGGAGGCGTCGCAATGTTGCGCCGGCGGTGGAGGAGCCGCTGACCGTACTCCAGCCACCGGAGCTCCTCCGCCGGGCTCACGGAGACGTGGCTGTCGGAGCCGATCCCGAACGCGCCCCCGGCGGCGAGGAAGTCCGGTAATGGGAAGAGCCCGTCCCCCAGGTTCGCTTCCGTGGTCGGACACAGGCCCACGACCGCGCCGCTCCGCGCGAGCGCGCGGGTTTCCTCGCCCGTCATATGGGTGGCGTGGACGAGGCACCAGCGCGCCGAGACCGGGGCGTGATCGAGCAGCCAGGCCACGGGGCGGGCCCCGCTCCAGGCGAGACAGTCTTCGACCTCCCGTTCCTGCTCGGCGACGTGGACGTGGATGGAGGCGGAGGGGTCACGCGTCGCGAGCTCTTCGAGCACCCGGTTGAGAATGTCCGGCGTCACGGCCCTGAGGGAATGAGGGGCGATGCCGATGCGGACCCGTGGCTCGGAACGGTATCGGCGGTGCAAGGCTTCGACGAGCGCGAGGAAGCTCTCAAACCGGTGGACGAAGCGACGCTGGCCCGGTGCCGGCGGGACGCCGCCGAAGTTCCCGTACGCGTACAGTACGGGCAGGTGCGTGATCCCGATCCCGGCCTCGAGCGCCGCCTCCACCACCCGGACCGAGAGTTCGGCCGGGTCCGCGTACGGGCGGCCCTGGGTGTCGTGGTGGAGGTAGTGGAACTCCCCGACTGCGGTATAGCCGGCCTTCAGCATCTCGACGTAGAGCTGGGCGGCGATGGCGCTCAGCTCGTCGGGGCCGATGCGGTCCAAGAAGCCGTACATGGCCTCGCGCCAGGTCCAGAAGCTGTCCTCCTCGGGCCCGGCGCGCTCCGCGAGCCCCGCCATCGCGCGCTGGAAGGCGTGGCTGTGGAGGTTCGGCATGCCGGGGATGACCGGGCCCTTGAGGCGCTCCGCCCTTTGCGCCGGGGCATTGGCGGCCACCTCGGCGAGGCGACCGTCGCGCCCCACATTAAAGCGCACGTTCTCGGCCCAGCCGTCAGGGAGCAATGCGCTTTCGGCGAACAGGTCCGTCATGGCCGGAGTTCCAGCGGCAGAGGCGTTGGCTCGGTTTCCTCATGTCTGCCATCGGGCCGACATAACCGCGAGGGCGCGCCTCCATCAAGGCCGATTTCCGTCCGCCCCGGTGGGCATTCCAACTTTTAGA
>JBHICW010000123.1:0-5903 GCA_046759785.1 Alphaproteobacteria bacterium | reverse complement strand
TAAGGAGGCCGTCGATAAGCCGCGCCGCCTTGCGCCGCCCGTCGGCCGCCTGCATGTGGGCGCTGAGCTTCCTGAGCCGCGCGTGCATCTGCTGGTCGCTCAAGAGCCGCCGGACCGCGCCCAGGAACTCCCCCTCGCTCCATTCGTAACGGTGCATCATCAGCCCATGGCCGGTCTCATCGACCCGCCTCGCGTTGTCGTGCCCGTCCCAGCAGTAGGGCATGATCAGCGCCGGGACCCCGAAATAGAGCGCCTCGGTGAAGCTGTTGTTGCCGCCGTGGTGGATGAAGGCGTCGCACTGCTCGAGAAGGGAGGGCTGGGGGTAGAACGACTCGATGTGCACGTTGTCGGGCACCGAGTCGTATTGGTCCTCGTAGTCGCCCACGTTGACGAGCACCCGGTAGGGCTGGGTTCCCAAGAGCGCGATCTGCCGCTTGATGAGCTCGATATCCGCGGCACCCAGGCTGCCATAGCTCAAGTAGATGAGCGGCTGGTCGTTGTGGGCCTTGAATGTAGGAACCTCGTACGGCTTTTCCTCCCTGACGCAGCCCTCGAGGTACTGGAACTTGTCCGGATCCAGGGGATGGCGGCGCCGATACCCGATCGGCCTCGGGTAGAGGAGGAGGTTGAGGTCCGTGGAGATCTCGAAGAACTGCCCTAGCGGGTAGGGCTCGTGCCCCACCGATTTCAGAAACGCGCTGAAGCGGTCGTGGACAGGCTCGATCACCTCGCGAAAGCGGGCCCGATAGCTCTCGAAGCAGTCCTTGTCGTTCGCGCTGCAGCCCGACAGATGCGGTGGGATGTCGGGGTCTTCGATCTCGTTCTCGCTGCATGAGATCATCCGGATCCACGGGCAGCCGGCGCGCTTGGTGGCGGGGAACAGGATCACGTTGTCGACACAGATGAGATCAGGTTTGATCGCGGCAAGCGTCTCGGGCAGCTCCTTCTCGGCCCAGACGGCGGTCTCGACGATCGCGTCCCAGCAAGCCTTCACGTAGGTCCCGATCTGGTCGTAGGGCGAGGTCCGGAAGTTGAGGAGGTGCGAGGCGATGAAGTCCTGCCAGTACTGGCTGGCGGCAGCCTCGTCCATCGGCTCCGACATATGGATGGGCCGTTCCTCGAACCCGTAGTCCGCGAAAACGCCCTTGAAGCTCACGTCGGCCACGAAGACGGCCCTGTGCCCGAGCTCGCCGCAGGCCTGGGCGATGCCGACGGAGTTGAGCGCCGGCCCGAAGGCCGCCTCGGGGAAGAACACGATTGTCTTCTCGTCATTCATCGAAAGCTCCCTGTAGGTGGTCGTTCGTTAGCAGTCGGCCCCTTCATAGAGTGAGGATACGGGACGACTCGGCCGGCCAGCTGCACCAAACGATGGACTTCTCCGCGAGTGAAAGGCGCTCGGCCGCGGCGCTGTCCACCCTGACGACAAGGGGGTGGCTCACGCCGGCGACGCGAACGTGCACCTGAAGATCATCCCCGAAGTACGCCACGCTCTCAACCGTGCCGGACAGGCAGTTCTCTCCGCCGCCAGTGGGCGCCGCAGCATCGAGCGCGATCTTCTCAGGGCGCACGGCGAGATACGCCTGGGCCCCGGGCGCGACCTCGCGGCTGTCGCCCCGCAGAAGCCCCAGGTGCTCGACCTCGACCCCGCCGTCCGTTGTCCGCCCGCGGAAGAAGTTCATGACCCCGATAAAGTCGGCGACGAAGTGGCTCTTGGGATACTCATAGAGTTCCCGTGCGGTCCCGAGCTGCTCCAGTCGTCCGTGATCGAGCAGGCCGATGCGGTCGGCCATGACCAGGGCCTCTTCCTGGTCGTGGGTCACGACCACGAAGGTGATTCCCACCTCGTGCTGGAGCCGCTTCAGCTCAAGCTGCATTTGTTCGCGCAGCTTCCTGTCCAGGGCGGCCAAGGGCTCGTCCAAGAGCAGGACTTGCGGTCGTTTGACCAGAGCGCGGGCGAGCGCCACCCGCTGGCGTTCGCCGCCTGACAGCCTGTGCGGCTTACGCGCGGCGAGGTCGGTGAGCTGGACCATCTCCAGCGCCTCGCCCACGCGGCGTTCAAGCTCCTCGCCCTTCACCCTCTCCATCCGCGGACCGTAGGCCACGTTGTCGAAGACGGACAGGTGCGGAAAGATCGCGTAGGACTGGAACATCATGTTGATCGGTCGGTGGTTGGGCCTGACACCCTTGAGGTCGACCCCATTGAGGAGGATGCGTCCCGTATCAGGCGTCTCGAACCCGGCGATCAGCCTGAGCAGCGTCGTCTTCCCGCAGCCTGACGGTCCGAGGACGGCGAAGAACTCGTTGGCGCGAAGCGACAGCGAGATGTCGTCGACCGCGACGACGGAGCCGAACCGCTTCGTCACGCCTTCGAGCTGGATGACCTCGGCGGCGTCCATCTCACGGTGTGGGGGCACGGTTGAGGCGCTGGGCCGTGAGGATGAGCGTGAAGCTCACGCCGACCACGATGGTCGCGATGGCGTTGATCTCCGGTGTCACACCGAAACGGATCATCGCGTAGATCTGCATCGGAAAGGTCGTCGAGGCCCGTCCTGCCCCTGAGGTGAAGTATGCGATGATGAACTCGTCGACCGAGAGCGTAAAGGCCAGCAGCGCCCCGGCGAGCACCCCCGGAAAGATGA
Organism: Alphaproteobacteria bacterium; assembly: GCA_046759785.1. Classification (GTDB taxonomy): domain Bacteria; phylum Pseudomonadota; class Alphaproteobacteria; order JBHICW01; family JBHICW01; genus JBHICW01. The sequence goes on along the minus strand of JBHICW010000123.1, from coordinate 3,264 downwards.
CGGGCAGCGTGACCTTCCAGAACGTCGTCCACTCGCTCGCGCCAAGGTCGATCGAGGCCTCGATGATCGACTTGTCGAAGAAAGTGAGTCGGGTGCGGACCACGGCACAGACGAAGGCGATGTTGAACACAATGTGGGACAGAATGATCGAGTGCAGCCCAAGCGTCATATTGAGCAAGGTGTAGAAGGACAAGAGCGCGATCGCCAGCACCACGTCGGGAATGATCATCGGGACGAAGACCATCCCGTCGAGGAAGGTGCTGCGCCGTCCCTGCTCGAGCCCCAGCGCTAGCAGAGTGCCGATCGCCGTCGACACGATCGTGGAGTTCACCGCCACGATGAGGGTGTTGACGACCGAAGAGAGGATGGCCTCGTTTTGGACGAGTTCCAGATACCATTTCGCGGAGAAGCCGCCCCACGCGGTGGGCATACCGCTCTTGTTAAAGGACAGCGCCACCAGCACCGCGATCGGGCCATAGAGGAACAGGTAGACGAGGCCGATGTGGACCTTCAGCAGTCGGCCTTCCGGCGCCGCCTCACTCATAACGTTCCCTATGCGCCCGGTTGACCAGCCACGCCTGCATCAAGAGCAGCACCATCATGATGCCGATGAGCACGAAGGCGAGGGTCGCCCCGAACGGCCAGTCGCGCGCCGAGAGGAACTGGTCGTAGACGAGGTTGCCGACCATGATCGAGCGTCCGCCGCCGAGCAGGTCAGGCGTGATGAAGTTGCCGATGCTGGGCACAAACACGAAGATGCAGCCCGCCGCCACACCCGGGAGCGTGAGCGGCAGCGTGACATTGAAGAAGGTGCGGAGCGGCGTGGCGCCTAGGTCCGTCGAGGCCTCCCTGAGTTCCGGGTTGAGCCGCGCGATCGAGGCGTAGAGCGGCAGAATCATAAAGGTGAGGTAGCCGTACAGGAGGCCGACCACAATCGCGAACTCGTTGTAGAGTAGCGGCAAGGCCTCCTCGATGATCCCTAGGTTGCGCAACACCTGGTTGATGAGACCCTCCGGGTTCAAGATCACGATCCACGCGTAGGTGCGAATGAGGTAGTTGCTCCAGAATGGCAGCATGACGAGGACGAGTAGGGCCTTTTGCCAGCGTTCCGGCGCGGTGGCGATGAAATAGGCGGCCGGGTAGCCGATAACGAGCGCGAGGACGGTGGTGATCGTCGCGATCTTCGTCGACTGGAGGAAGATGTTGAGGTAGAGCTCGTCCTGGGCGCGACTGTAGTTCTCGAAGGTGAAGACGTAGTCGATTCCGCCGTAGACGCCCCTCTCAAAGAAGCTATAGACGAAGACCAATGCGCAGGGGACCACCAGGAAGACGGCGAACCACGTGAGGCCGGGACCGAGCAGGATCAACCGGCGGACCGTGTGCATCATCGGCGGACGCTGACGATTCCTGGCGACGGCGGATGGAGCCTGGGGGCAATGACCGGCGCGGCGTTGCCCCCGCGCCGGTCGCCGACGACCCCGCGGCCGGGGCCTATTGCGCGGCCGTGATTTCCGTCACCGCCCGGGTGAAGACCTTCTGCCCTTCGCCGAGGTCCCGCACCGCCTCGAGCTTTAAGAGATCCGCCGGCTTCATCGCCAGGTTCGGGAACTGCTCGTACAGGGCGGGGTCGATCCCTTCCATGGCCTTGGCGTTGGGCACCTTGTAAAGGATGTTGGTCACCACCCAGGTGCCGACCTCAGGACCGAGGACATAGTTAATGAACTTGTGGGCGGCGTCCTTGTTCTCCGAGGCCTCCATGATGACCATCGTGTCCACCCACAGGTCGCTGCCCTCCTTCGGGACAACGAACTTGATGTCGGGGTTCTCGGCGATCGCGTAGTTGCACCAGCCGTCCCAGGCGTGAACCAACGCGGCCTCGCCCGACACCAGCTTCGAGTAGAAGGTGGTGTCGTCATAGGCGAGCAGATTCTTCTTGGCTTCGATCAAGAGGTCCCGCACCTCTTTGATCTCGCCGGGATCGGTGCTGTTGACAGAGTAGCCCAGCGCCTTGAGCCCCGCCGCCATGAGCCAGCGGTCCGTCGACAGCATGGTGATCTTGCCCCTAAGCGCCGGGTCCGGCCTGAGAAGGTCGAACCAGCTTGTCGGCTCCCCGGCGACGAGATCCGGCCGGTAGCAGAGTCCCGTCGTGCCCCAGGCGTAAGGGACCGAGTACTGGAGCCCCGGATCGTAAGCGAGCTCCATGGCCTGCGGGTAAAAGTTGGCGAGGTTCGGGAGCTTGCTGTGGTCGAGCTTCGCAGCTAATCCCAGCTTCGCCAAGGCCTCGACGAAGGGGCTGGTGACGAAGATGATGTCAAAGCCCTTTCCTCCGCTCACCGTCACCTTGCCCATGATCTCTTCATTCGTGGAGTGGAGGGCATGCTCGGCCTCGATCCCTGTCTCCTTGCTGAAGTTCTCCAACAGGTCGTCGGGCATATAGGCGTCCCAGTTGGAGATCACGATCTTGTCGGCGGCTGCCGGCCCTGCCCCAAGCCCCATCAGCACCAAGGCCAAGGCGCCCGCAAAGGCGGTGAACCAATTCGGTTTCGCGATTATGACCATGCGATCCTCCCTACGTTTCTCCATGCCTGTCAGCATGGGAGCAATCGTTGACTGACGTGCGTCGGACGTGAAGTCCTGGCGCTGCCTGACTCCAGCGGTCTGGCGCTGCGAGACTATCCGAAGTTGTGCGGGAAGCAAAGGGTCGATGGCGGCCGCCGCGTGCCCGGCCGACTCGGGCAGATGCCCCGTGTTCCGCGGCCGGCCACGGGCTAAGAGGCCCTCAGCGCGTCCCTCGCCGTTCGCCGATGAGACGCTCGGCCTCGACGATTTGCTCGGGCGTCATCCGGGTGGCGAGGAGGTCGCGGGCCTCGGCGGCCTTCGAGTGGCCCGCCGCCGCCAGGCCGTACCACATGTAGGCGCGGACGTGGTCCCTGGGCACGCCGCGGCCATGAGGTGGCCGTCGTCTGGGACCGCTCGGGTCGTGCGGCAAGAGACTTCGCGCCATTGATCCTGCCGGCGAACCCTGGTTCACTCGAGGACGTCGATACGGCCAAATGGGAAATATCTGTTCTGTGGAGGTCGAGACATGTCGAACGCAGCGGGGATGGTTGTTGGCTCGGTGGTCTCCTTATGGCGGTATCCCGTCAAGTCCATGATGGGAGAGGAGCTGAGCGCCAGCGCGGTCACGGAACGTGGGCTGCTCGGGGATCGTGCGTACGCCCTCATGGACCCATCCAACGGCAAGGTCGCGAGCGCCAAGAACCC
>JBHICW010000122.1:0-5932 GCA_046759785.1 Alphaproteobacteria bacterium | reverse complement strand
GCTGGTGCCGAAGAGTGGATTCGAACCACCGGCCTACTGATTACGAATCAGTTGCTCTACCGCTGAGCTACTTCGGCACCGGGCCGAACCTACGCGCGCCTGGGCGGGGCGTCAACGGCCGTGGCCCTGGGCTGCGGCGCCGGCGGAGCGCCCGGGCTCGCCCCATGCGAGATGCTCAGGGCCGGCTCGGCCGCCGCCTCCCCGCCCTCGAGCCCGCGTCCCCTGGCCACGGGCGAGCGCCACTTGAGGCTGTCGAACGCGGCGCACGCCGGACAGCGCCCGGCCCAGTCGTCGGCCGCCGCCCCGCAGCGGTTGCACACCCAGGCGGGGTCGGGCGGCGCGTTCGCCGCCCGCACGAGCCACCGCCGCGCCGCCGCCCCGTCGCCGTGCTCCTTCTCCTCGAGCTCCGCCAGCAGTCGGAAGACCCGCGCCGTGGGCTCCTGCTCGACCGCCGCGTCGAGATGGCGGCGCGCCTCGCCCCACAGCTTCGCCGCGAGCGCCGCCTTCGCCAGCGCCACGCGCGTCTCCTCGTGGCTCGGTCGCGCCTCGCCTAGCCGTTCCAATCGTTGCACCCGCTGGATCGGGGTCTCGCCTGAGCCGATCGCCGCGTAGGCATCGGCGAGGTCCGGGTGCGGCGTCCGGGTCCAGCTCTCCTCCACGATCCGGGCGGCGGCGCGCCCGTTGCCCTGCTTCGCCAACAGTTCCGCCGCAAGGGCCGCCGGCGGCACGAGCCCCGGAGCGAGCCGGTGCGCCTGGCGGGCGAATTTGAGCGCGTCGCCGGCGCGCCCTCGGGCCCGCGCCGTCCGCGCCCGCTCCGCCAGCACGACCGCCCGGTGCCGGGGTCCATGGTCGGGGCTTATGAGCTTGCTCCGCATCGCCGCCGCGAGCGTCTTCTCAGCCTCGTCCCAGCGCCCGGCCCGGGCCTGAAGCTCGAAGAGCGCCGTCGCGACCCAGGAGGTGTTCGGCCGCATGGCGTAGGCGCGGCGGGCGAGGTCCAAGGCCTGCTCCCAGTCGCCCGCCCGGGTCGCCTGGACAATGAGCCCGCGCAAGCCCAGAAGGCGGGTCTCCGGGTCGTCCAGCATCGCCGTGAAGCAGCGCTCGGCGCCGGCCTCGTCGCCGGCGAGCTGGGCCGCCTGCGCCGACAGGAGATGTGTCAGCGCAGGCTCGTCCAAGAGCCCGTCCGCGCGCCGCGCGAGCCGCCGCGCCTCTCGCACGTCGCCGGCGGCAACCGCCACCAGCCCCTGGGTCAAGGCCCGGTAGCCCTGGCGCTGGCGACGCAGCGTCCGGCCCCGGATGAACCGGCGCGGGCCCCGGCGCAGCGATCGCCAGAGCTGATAGAGGAGCGCAGCCACGAGGCCGACGGCCGCAGCGGCCGCCGCGAGCACCGTGACCGATGTGGCGATCCGATAGCCCTGCCAATAGAGGCTGACCTCGCCGGGGTGATCGGCGAGCCACACCGCTCCGAGCGTCAGGCCCGCGAGCACAAGGACGAACCCGAGCAGGCGCCACATCGATCCTAGCCGCCGCCTTCTCCACCCAGGCGGACGAGCGCGCGGGCGGTCAACGCCTTGAGACCCCGTTCCGCCTCGAGCCGCGCCTGAGCGTCGGCGAGCCAGCGTGAGGTCGCGGCCGCCGCCGGCCCGCCGAGGCGCTCCACCTCCTCGATTGCCGCCGCGAGGTCCCCGGCCTTGAGTTGCGCCTCGGCCCGCGCCACCACCGCGTCGACCTCATCGCCCGGCACGTCGCCGCCCACGCGCCGCCACGTCACCACCCCGGAAAGAAGCCCGAGAGCACGGTCCAGCCATGAGTCGGGCTCGGGCGACGCCGCGGCGCGGACGGCCGCGTCGGCCACCCGGGCGAAGCGCGTCCTGAGCTGAGCGAGAGTCGGAATCCCGTCGTCGGCCCGTTCGGCGAAGCCGGCCAGCGCCGCCTCGACCTCCGGGTCGCCGCCTGCGACCGCCCTCAGCGCCGCCAGACCGTCGGCGAATGGCCCCGAGCTCCTGAGCGCCTCGCCGAGCCCCATCACGGCCAGGAGGAATGCCGCCTCCGCCGCCCCTTGCCGCTGTTCGAGCGCCGCCAGCCGCCTGCTCAGGGTCTCGACGTCGTCGCGACGCGCGAGCGTCTGTCCTCCCTCGCCGGCACCGCGGGCCTCGGCCAACCTTTCCTCGACGGCACGAAGCCGCGCGCGGAGTTGGGGGCTGTCCGCCGGAGCGGCCGACTCGAGCGCCGCGATCCGTTCCTCCAGCCTGGCGAGGATGTCGCTCGCCACGGCCTCCGCGCCCGCCTGCTGCGCCTCCGGCGCGGCCGCCAGGGTTTCGACCTTGGCGATAAGGTCGTCGAGGCGACGCTCCAACGCGGCCAGGCGGGCTTCGTCGAAGGCACCGGCCACCGGCTGGGGCGCCTCGCCGGTCGGCGCTTCGATCGCAACCTCCAACTGCGCATTGGCGGGCGGCCCCGCCTCGCCCGGGGCGAACGCCTCCTGCCAGGGCACGTACGCCTGGCCGGCGAGGACGGCGACGACGACAAGCGCGACCGCCGCCCCCGACCAGATCAGCAGACGCCGGCCGCGCCGGGGCGACGGCGCTGCCGTCGGTGGTACGCTGCCCGTCGCCTGCGGCTCAGGGGCCAAGCCCTCGGGCGCCGCCTCGCCGGCCGCGGCACGGGGCTCCGGGGGCTCTAGCCGCTCGGCTCGAACCCCCGGCGACGGGGCCGGTTCCGCCGAGGTCCTCCGCTCGGTCCGCGGCACAGGGTGAGGTCCTCGCTCTACGAGCTCGGGCCCGAGCGAAATGCCGTGACGCGCCGCCGCCGCGAGCACCTGGCGGCGGCGTGCCGACGGTATCGATCCCCGCTCATTCCAGCCCTGCACCGTGGTGACAGGCACGCCGAGCTTGGCGGCCATGGGCCGGATACCGCCGAAGCGCGCGACGACCTCGCCGGCCGGGAGCGGCCCCTCCGCCCGTCCACCGGGCCGCCCTGTCGCGGACGCCCGCTTCACCTTGGCGCCGCCGGGCGACGTCATGACCCCGACCGGGTGGCCACACGCGGCGCCGCCGGAAGGGTCCCGGCCGCCTCGCCCGCCGTCTCGTCGAGGAGGGCGAGCACGGCCTCCTGGCGGGGCCGCGACGCGACGCGGACCCGTCGCCAGCTCAAGACCCCAACCGCGCGCACCACGGCCTCACTCAGACACAGCGCCTCGACCCGGCTCAAGGCCGCTTCGAGACCCACTTCGGCGACGAGATTGACGAAGGTTTGCGCCGTGCGGGGGGAAAAGAACAGGACGGCGTCGAGGCGGGAGTCCTCGAGCGCCGCGCGGAGAGAGTCGCTGAGCCCGGTCGCCGCGTGGGCCTCGTAGAGGACGGCGCGGCGCACGGTGAACCCCCGCTCTGTGAGCGTGCCGGCAAGGTCGCCGGCCACCGTCCGCCCGGCCACGTGCACGACCGGCCCGGCCCGCGGGTCGAGGCGTCCGCACGCGTGCGCCGCCAGGGCCTCCACGTCCCCGCCGGCGGCCTCGACGTCGCGGAATCCCGCCGCCCGCGCGGCGGACGCGGTCGCCTCGCCGACGGCGAGGAGCAGGGTGTCGCGACGCGGCGTCGTGCGAGCGAGGGCGCGGACGCCGTTGGCGCTGGTTAAGAGCACGGCCTGCACGCCGTCGAGGTCGACCCCGACCCGGGCGAGCGGCACGATCTCGACCATCGGCTCGACCATGACCTCGGCCCCTCGGGCCCTAAGCGCCCGGGTCAGGGCCTTGGCGTCGTGCTTGGGCCTGGTTACCAAGACGCGCATGGCTCCTTAAACCGTGTCGAAGACATCGGCCCCCGCCGCCTTGAGCTCGCGGCCCGCATCCGAGCCGAGCTCCGCGGCCTCGGCCGCGGGTCCGCGCCTCCCCGTGCGCCAGCACGCGCTGCCGTCGGGCCTGGCCACCAGCCCGTCCAACACCAGCGTGCCGTCACCGTCGAGCCGCGCGAGGGCGGCGATCGGGGTCCGGCAGGAGCCGTCGAGCGCGGCAAGGAAGGCGCGCTCCGCGGCCATGGCCACTGCCGTGGGCGGGTCGTTGAGTGGGGCCAGAAGCTCCCGCACCCGCGGGTCGCCCTCTCGGCACTCGACGCCGATCGCCCCCTGACCCACCGCCGGCAGCATGTCGGACGGCTCGAGCACGGCCGTCGCCAGGTCCGCCATGCCGAGCCTCTTCAGCCCCGCGAGCGCGAGAAGGGTGGCGTCCACCTGTCCTTCCTTGAGCTTTCGCAAGCGGGTGTGCACGTTGCCTCGGAAGTTGGTGACACGGAGGTCCGGGCGGCGCACGAGAAGCTGAGCCTTGCGCCTAAGCGAGGTGGTGCCGACGACCGCGCCCTCGGGGAGGTCGGCAAGGCTCGCGCTCTCGCGGGCGAGGAAGACGTCGCGCGGGTCCTCGCGCTCAAGGAAGCAGTCGATCGCCAGCCCCTCCGGCAGCCAGGTGGGCATGTCCTTCACCGAGTGCACCGCAACGTCGACCCGCCCGGCGAGGAGTGCCTCCTCGATCTCCTTCGTGAACAGCCCCTTGCCGCCGATGTCGGCGAGCGCCCGGTCGCGCACCTTGTCGCCGGTCGTGCGAATGGGAACGATCTCGACCGCCGCCGGCTCCTCGAGCGCGGCATGGGCGGCGAGGAGGGCGGCACGCACGGCTTCCGCCTGGGCAAGCGCCAGCGGGCTGCCGCGAGTGCCAATCCGAAGGATCGATACCGTGCTCACTGGGTCTCTCTATCCTTTCGCCCTCTCGGGGACGATGCCGGGCCTGTCCTCGTGCTGTCGCTCGCCCCGAATCCGGTCTCCCCTGCTTGCCAAGGCGCAATTTACCCGGTTATGAGGGCGGGCGTCACGGCGAGAAGAGGCCCCATGATCGTCCTTGGCATCGAGACGAGCTGCGACGAAACCGCAACCGCGGTCGTGCGCGACGACCGCACGGTGCTCGCGGATCTCGTCCGCTCCCAGCTCGCCGCCCACCGCCCTTACGGCGGGGTGGTGCCGGAGATCGCGGCGCGCGCCCACGTGGAGTGGCTGGACGGCCTGATCGCCCGGGCGATGGACGAGGCGGAGGTCGCCTTCGACCGTCTCGACGGGGTCGCCGCGACGGCCGGGCCCGGCCTCATCGGCGGCCTGATGGTCGGGCTCATGACGGCGAAGGCGGTGGCGGCGGTCGCGGGGATCCCGCTCGTCGCGGTGAACCACCTCGAGGGGCACGCCTTAAGCGTGCGCCTCATCGATGACGTCCCCTTTCCCTACCTTCTGCTGCTCGTCTCGGGCGGGCATTGCCAGCTCCTGATCGTCGAGGACGTGGGCCGCTACCGGCGGCTGGGGACGACCGTGGACGACGCCGTCGGCGAGGCCTTCGACAAGACGGCCAAGCTCTTGGGTCTCGGCTTCCCCGGCGGCCCGGCCGTCGAACGCGCAGCCTCGCACGGGGACCCGGAGCGCTTCCCGCTGCCCCGGCCCATGCTCGGACGGGAAGGCTGTCACTTCTCCTTCTCCGGGCTCAAGACCGCGGTCCAGCTCGCCGTCAAGAGGCTCCCCCGGGGGGACGCCAAAGCGCACGACGTCAACGACCTCTGCGCCGCGTTCCAAGTGGCCGTGGCCGACGTCTTGGCCGACCGCACGAAGAACGCCGCCCGGATCTTCCGCGAGCGGTGTCCTGAAGGGCGCGACCTGGTCGTCGCCGGCGGCGTGGCCGCGAACCGGGCGCTCCGCACCGGGCTCGCCGCGGTGGCCGAAGCGGAAGGCCTCCGCCTGGTGATACCGCCGCCGAGCTTGTGCACCGACAACGCGGCAATGATCGCCTGGGCCGGGATCGAGCGGCTGAGGCTGGGCCTCTCCGACGGGCTCGACGCGCCGGCGCGGGCGCGCTGGCCGCTCGATCCCTACGCGCCGCCCGCGATCGGCGCCGGCGTCAAGGCGTGAGCGG
>JBHICW010000121.1:0-5936 GCA_046759785.1 Alphaproteobacteria bacterium | reverse complement strand
GCCGAGCGTGACGGCATGGCCCACCGCCCAGCCGACATTTTCTGGCCGCTGGCTCCGAACCTCGGAGGAGGCGGCGTCCGTGTCCGGCACTCCCACCACCCCGGCCGACCGGTCACGGGATGGGGCCCGATGAGGTACTAGTCGCCGGACAGCGCGTGGCAGACGAGGATGGTGTTGGACCGCTCCTCGTTGAGCTCGCCGTAAGTCTGGTAAGCAATCGTGAAGGGACCGAGCTCGGCGCCGCAGTCGAGCCTGAGCGGCTCGTCGACGCCCAGCTCGACGCTGGGACCGGGCAGCTTGCGGCGTGCCAGGTAGACAGGCTCCGCGGGCCGGGGCGTGCTCATGAGCCTAGCAAGGAACGGTCGGTTGTCGCTCGCGAGAGAGAAGCATTGCTAGGGCGCAAATCCCCTCTATGTCAACGTTGTCTTTGATTTTCGAGGACCGGAGGGCTAGTAGTATCGATCGCTGAGCTCTCCCAAGGCTGCGCCATGTCCGTCGCATCCCAATCCCTCGATGCCCTGCGTCGCGAGATCGACACGATCGACGACCAAATGCACGACTTGCTTATGCGGCGGGCGGAGGTGGTCGGGTCGATCGGGGCGGTGAAGAGCCGGGCCGACAGGGCCGATCCCGCGATCCGCCCGGGGCGCGAGGCCGAGATCCTGCGCCGGTTGGTCCGCCGTCACCGCGGGCGGGTCCCGGCCTCGGTGGTGGTGCGGATGTGGCGTGAGATGGTGGCCGCTTTCATCCAGATGCAGGGCCCGTTCACGGTTGCCGTCCACGCCCCAGACGGCTCGGTGGACCATTGGGACCTCGCGCGCGACTATTACGGCTCCTGCACCGAGATGACACCCTACCCGACGGCGCGCCGCGTGGTCCGCGCCGTGGCCCGGGGCGGGGCGACGATCGGCGTGCTGCCTTTGCCCCGCGACGGGGAGCCGGAACCCTGGTGGCGCCACCTCATGGAGTTCGGCGATGCGATGCCGCGCGTGATCGCCCGCCTGCCGTTCATCGCTCCCGACAGCGCCCGGCGCGACCCGCCGGGCGCGTTGGTGATCGCCCGGCTCGAGCACGAGGCGACAGGACACGACGTCTCCCTGTTCGCGGTGAAGACCGGGGCGGACGTGAGCCGGACGCAGCTCGAGGAGTGGTTCGCCGCGGTAGGCCTGCCGGCGCGGGACGTCGCCATCTGGCAAGTGGCCGGGTCCCCGTGCTTTCACCTCGTGGAAGTGGCGGACTTCGTCGCCGAGAGCGAGTCGCGCCTCGCCGCGCTACACGACGCGATGGGCCAGGTGGCCGGGCGGGTTGTCGCGCTCGGGGGCTATGCGGTCCCGGTCGAGGTGACCGAGACCCGGCCGGCGGGCTGACGTGGCCGCGCCGAGTCCGAGGCCAGGGATTCTCGACATCGCCTCCTACGTCCCGGGCAAGCCCGGGGAGGAGACCGGCGGGCGGGTCATCAGGCTGGCCTCCAACGAGTCGGCGTTGGGCCCCAGTTCCTGCGCACTGGCCGCGTTTCAGGCCGCCGGCGAGGGCCTCAACCGCTACCCGGACGGCGGCGCCACGGCTCTCAGGGGGGCTCTCGCCCACCGCCACGGGCTCGAGCCTGAGCGCATCGTCTGCGGCAGCGGCTCCGACGAGCTCATCGCTCTCCTCGCCCGGGCCTACGCCGGGCCGGGGGACGAGGTGCTCTACAGCCGCTATGGCTTTCTCATGTACCCAATCGCCGCGCGCACGGCGGGCGCCAGCCCGGTGGCCGCGCCGGAGCCGCACCTCGTCGTCGACGTGGCGGCGATGCTGGCCCACTGCTCGCCCCGCACCAGCCTTGTCTTCATCGCCAACCCGAATAACCCCACCGGCAGCTACCTGCCGGCGGCGCGCTTGCGCCGGCTCCGCGAGGGGCTGCCGGAGCGCGTGCTGCTCGTCATCGACGCGGCCTACGCCGAGTTCGTGCCTGCGGACGACTATACCGCCGGCTTCGACCTCGTCGACGCGTACGCCAACGTGGTGGTGACGCGCACCTTCTCGAAGATTTACGCGCTCGCCGCCTTGAGGCTCGGCTGGGCCTACTGCCCGCCGGCGGTGGCGGACGTCCTCAACCGGGTGCGGGGGCCGTTCAACGTGAACGCGCCGGCGCTCGCGGCCGGCGTGGCGGCGCTCGCGGACGAGGCGCAGCTGCGGGCGGCGCGTCGCCACAACGACACCTGGTGCGAGTGGCTGAGCGAGCGGCTCGCCGGCCTGGGGCTTGACGTGCACCCGAGTGTGGCCAACTTCGTGCTCGTGCGCTTCCCCGGCGGGGAGCGGCACGCCGAGGCCGCGAACGTCCACCTCGAAGCGCGGGGAATTTTTACCCGGACGCTCTCGGCCTACGGCCTCGACGACTGCCTCAGAATCACCGTCGGGCTCGAGGAGGAGATGCACGCCGTGGTCGACGCGCTCGCCGACTTCATGGGTTAGCCGATGTCCAAGAAGCCTTACTTTTCCCGCATGACGTTCATCGGCATCGGGCTTGTCGGCTCGTCGCTCGCGCGCATCGTCAAGCGCGACGGCCTCGCCGGCCACGTCGTCGCCTGCGCTCGGACACAAGCCACCCTGGCCAAGGCCAGCGAGCTCGGGATCGCCGACAGCGTGACTCTCGACCCGGCCGAGGCCGCGGCCGATGCGGATATCGTCTTCCTATGCACCTCGCTCGCGGTCTATGGCGCCATCGCGCGGGCGATCGCGCCGCGGCTCAAGCCGGGGGCCATCGTGACCGACGTGGGCTCCGTCAAGGGCTCGGCGATCCGGGACGTCGCCCCGCATCTCCCAGAAGGGGTCCATTTCGTTCCCGGCCACCCCGTCGCCGGCACCGAGCACTCCGGCCCGGAAGCGGGCTTCGAGACCTTGTTCCAGGGCCGGTGGTGCATCCTGACGCCGCCCCACGGGACGGAGAACCGCGCCGTGGAGCGGGTGGCGGAGCTGTGGCGCTGGGCCGGCATGATGATCGAGATCATGGACGCGGAGCACCACGACAACGTGCTGGCCATCACCTCGCACCTGCCGCACCTCATCGCCTACAACATCGTCGGCACGGTGGTGGACCTCGAACGCAGCACCCAAAAGGAAGTCGTCAAGTACGCCGCCGGCGGCTTCCGGGACTTCACGCGCATCGCCGCCTCCGACCCGGTCATGTGGCGGGACATCTTCATGAACAATCAGGAGGCGGTGCTCGAGATGCTGGGCCGGTTTTCGGAAGACCTCGCGCGCCTGCAGCGGGCGATCCGCTGGGGCGAGTCCGAGGTGCTCGAGGACCTGTTCACCCGCACCCGCGAGATCCGCCGCGGCGTGGTCGAGGCCGGTCAGGCCTAATCCGCGGGCTTAGGGGGAAGAACCGCGCTCAGCTCGAGGAGCCGCACCGGCCCCACATAGAGATCCCCGTCCTGGGCCGTGACCGGAACGGTAAGCACCGGCGGGCCGCCGGGCACCTGCGGCTTGGCCAGCAGGTCGAGGGCGGTCTTGGCGAGGGCGCCTTGTTGGCGCGCGAGCGCCCCCGCCTTGACGAGGGCATCGAGGGTCTCGCCGTAGCCCTCGATCGCCGCGGTCATGGAGGCCAAGGGGCGCATCGCCTCGTCCAGCGCGAGGGTGCCGTCCACCTCCAGCCCCAGCGGTCCCCAGCGCGTCTTGAGTCTCTGCACCTCGACTGTGCCGCCCGAATCGCGCCAGGCGGCGAGGGCGTCGGCGAGCGGTCCGTCCGGCACCTCGCCCCTCAAGGTCGCGTCCACTGCGAACAGCTTCACCGCGTCGCCGAGGGGGGTCTCGAGACCGGCGGGAAGGGTAAGGTTTTCGAGCTCGAGCGTGATCCGCATATTTTGCCCCTGCCCGTCGTTCCGCTGGCGGCCGCTGAGGCGCAGGACGGCCACCCGGAACGGCAAGCCCGCCACCGGAGAGCGCAACGACAAGCGGCTCACCTCGCCGGCGACGTCAGCGCCGCCGGCCTCGTTGAGGACGATCGCCACCACGGCGGACTGCATCCAGGCGTCGAAGTGCCAGCTTCGGCCGTCGCGCTCGAGCACCAGGCTTTGCCGGGTAGGCAGGTCGGCCCACGCCCGCCTGAGGCGCCAGGGTCGAACCATGATCGAGAGACGATCGCCCCGCCAGGCCCACGCCGCGTCAGGGGTGGTGCGTCCGATGGAAGGCCGGGCAAGCTCGACCGCGAGCCGAAACGGAAAGCCGGAGGTCTTCGGCTCGCCGTACGCGACCTCGTAGCCTTCGACCCTCCGTTCGTCCGCCCATTGGGCGATGTCGCCGCGCACTCGGTGGGCGACATCGAACCAGTAGCCGGTATAGGCGAGGAGGGCGACGAGGAGGACGAGGAGAACCGTGGTCTCGCGCCTCGGGGCCCAGTGCCGGCTAAGCCCCCTTGCCACCTCGGCCTCCTCCTGTTTCGCAAGCCCGCGGTCGTTATAGCCGTCGCGCCCCGCCGGGTCGAGGCCGCGGGGCGGCCCTGAGCCTGGACGCCTAAGCCCGGGACGAGCGCGGCGAGCCGATGCGTGACGGGCCGGGCTTGCGTCTTCGAAGGCCAGCGTCTACCTAACTCTCCATGTCGCGCTCAGAGGTTGCTCGACCTCGGAGGGCGAGGCAGGTGCCGTGAGCGGGGCGGCTTTGCCCAGAAAGTTCCCTCCCCCCTTGTGGGGGAGGGGCAGAGAGGGGGTACACTTGCCCCATGCCTTCGCACTACGCCCGACGCCTCAGGAAGAACCCGACCGGGGCGGAACACCGGCTTTGGGCGCGCCTGCGCCGCCGCCAACTGGACGGCTGCCAGTTCCGCAGACAGGCGCCCATCGGGCTATATATCGTCGATTTTGTGTGTTTCTCCCGACGGCTCGTCGTCGAGCTCGACGGCGGACAGCATGCGCGCCGGCTGGAGGCCGACGCCAGACGCACGTCGTGGCTGGAGAGCGAGGGGTTTCAGGTCGTCCGTTTCTGGAATAACCAAGTCCTCGAAAACACCGAGGGCGTGGTCGAGATTATTGTCGAGGTATTGCGGGCGCGGGACGGCTTATCCTTCCCGACCGGTGCCCAACGGAGAGGGAACGCATAAGGCTGCCTGCCCGTCGGATTGGGCGCGTTGCCCCCCACCCTTGCCCTCCCCACGGAGGGGGAGGGAAACCTGGCTGTGCCAAGCGGGGCAGCATGGCTAACCGCACCGACGTGGACCCTACCCTGATCGTCAGGACGGGGCGGCGGCCTCGGTCGAGGGCCGTGGCCGGCGCGCCGCCGCCGGCGGAGGGAGCGGTCGGGGCAAGCGCCGTCCGGGCATGGGCCCGGGCCGGGCCCCGGGTTCGGTGATGGACGGAGAGGGTGACATCTGGATCTTCGCCTACGGCTCGCTGATGTGGCGGCCCGGGTTCGCCTATGTCGAGGCGGCGCCGGCTCTCTTGCGGGGCTACCACCGCGCCTTCTGCGTCTACTCCTGGCGCTACCGCGGCACGCCTGAGCGCCCGGGCCTCGTCTTGGGGCTGGATCGCGGCGGCTCCTGCCGCGGGCGCGCTTTCCGCGTCGCGCGGGAACGGGCGGAGGACGTGCTCGCCTATCTTGAGAAACGGGAGCTGTCCAACCGGATTTACCACCGCCGGTTGCTTTCCATAAGCCTTCCGAACGGCAGGGCGAAGGCCTACGCCCACGTCGCCCGGCGCGACCACCGACAGTATGCGGGGAAGCTTTCGCTCGACCGCGCCGCCGAGCTCGTGGCGGACGGGGTCGGCGCCATGGGCCCGGCCTACGAGTACCTCGAGAACACGGTCGCCCACCTCGATGCGCTCGGCATTCACGAGCCGCGGCTCCACGATCTGCTGACCCGCACCCGCGCGCTCCGCGGCCTCTAAGGTGCTGCGATGTAAAGATAAGGAGTTGAGTCGGCGCCCCCTCACCCATCGACGGCGGATGCCCCCGCCGTCGAT
>JBHICW010000120.1:0-5937 GCA_046759785.1 Alphaproteobacteria bacterium | reverse complement strand
GGCCCCTCGGGGTGCCAGACGCCGACGAAGGGGTGGAGGGGCGCGTCGTTCATCCGCAAGAAAAAGCGGCGGGCTTGCTCGCCGTACCCGCGGAAGTGGTAGCCGCCGTTGCGCTCGAGGATCTTCGTCCGGTCCTTCCGGTACAGGCGCGGGAGGTCGTACCATGGAACGTCAGCCGCCGCATGGTGGGCGGCATGGAGGTTGTTGTTGAGGTACAAGAGGCTCATGAGCGGGCCGGCCTCGACGATCGCCGTGCGGTGCGGGACCTCGCGGGCGGCACGGTGTTCCGCGAACGAGCGGAGCATGGTGAGCGAGACGCCGGGGTAGGCGAAGAAGGCGACGTAAGCCCACACGGGGATGCCGCACACGAGGTTCGCCCAGGCGAGCACGCCAGCAACGACAGGGAGGTGAACCAGCCAGGCCCCGAGGTGCCGGAGGTCGCCGCGGACGAGAAGGCCGACCTCGTCTCTCCACAGGCGGTAACTGGCGAGCGCCGGGCCGAACACGAGGCGTCCCGCGAGCGTGTTGTGGAGGGCGAAGAACGCCCGCCGCACCGGCCCCAGACGCGCCCAGGTCTCCGGCATCAAATAGAACGCCTCAGGATCGTGGACGGGACAGGTGAGCTCGGCGTCCCGATGGTGGATGAGGTGGCTCTCCCGGTAGACGAGATAAGGGAGCCACAGCCACAGGGCCGGAAGCCCTAAGAGCGCGTTGAGCCACGGCCGGCGGGTGGGGTGCCCGTGAAGCGCCTCGTGCTGGAGCGAGCCCTGCCAACAGACCAGCCAGGCGCCGAGCGGCAGGATCAGCCACCAGGGCAGGCTCTCATAAGACCAGGTCACCAGCCCCCAGCCGCCGTACACCCCGGCGGCCACACCCCAGGTCGGCAGCTCGAGGCGCCGCCAAGGGCGATCCCGCCTTGCAAGAACCGGCGTCATCGCATCCCGTTCGCTACCGCCCGCACTCCTGCCCTTCCGTGCACGATCTCACCGTGCTCGGTCGCTCCGGAACAACCTTACCTGTTTGGGTAAAACCTAACACCCGTAATCTATCATCAACCTTGCTGACAAAGCGCCATAAGGGTTGTAGTTTCGTATCATACGTTGGGAAAAGCTTGCAGGGCAAGATCATGGATCGGGGTGACACGGTGAGGCTTGTCCGCGAACGGCTGGGCGAGGTTTTGCGCCGTTCGGGGCTCAGCGGGTCGGCCTTCGCCCACAAGGTGGGCGTGGACCGGGCGACCCTGTCGCAGCTCCTGTCCCCGGGCAATGACCGGCTTCCCCGGGCGGAGACGATCGCCGCCATCGCTCAAGCGGAGAAGGTGAGCGTGGACTGGCTCTTAGGCCTCAGTCACGAGGGCCACCTGGGCGCCGACATCGTTCGCCGGCCCTTAGAGATCGAGCCCGGCGCCTCCAGCCCGGCCGACGAGCGGCTGGCCCGCTGGCACGCGGAGGCGATCGGCTACAAGATCCGCTACGTCCCGACCACCCTTCCGGATCTCCTCAAGACAGAGGAGGTCATCCGCTACGAGTTCCGCGAGTTCGCGCCCGGCACCCCGAACCAGAGGATCGAGAACAGCCAAGCCCGCCTCGCCTACCAGCGGCGCCCCGAGACCGACATGGAGGTGTGCAGCGCCTATCAAACGGTGGAAGCCTTCGCCCGCGGGGAAGGCATCTGGCGCGAGCTGCCGGCGAAGGCGCGGGACGCCCAGCTCCAACGCATGATCGCCATCACTCAGGAGCTCTACCCCACCTTCCGCTGGTTTCTGCATGACGGGCTCAGCCGCTTCTCGGTGCCCTTCACCATCTTCGGACCCGGTCGGGCGGCGGTCTACATGGGCGAAATGTACTTCGTCTTCAACAGCACCGAGCACATCCGGGTCCTGACGCGGCACTTCGACGAGCTGATCCGCGCCGCCATCATTCAGCCTCCCGACGTGGCCGCGTGGCTCACCGGGTTACGCGCGGAGGTGGAAGGCAAGCCGTCCCGGCGCGAGGCCAAGGTCGGGGAGGGTTAGGCATGGCGATGTCCAAGCCGCGGTCGGCCGGCCGCCCGGAGCGGGGCGAGCGCGGCCTCCCGCGGGCGCGACGGCCGGTGCGTGAGCTGCAGCGATGAGCATCGCCAGCCTTCCCATGTACGACCTTGAGGAGGTCCGGGCGGCGACCGACGCCTGGTGGGCCGGCCTGGCGCGGGCGTTACGCCGGGAACGGGTGGAGGATGTTCCCGGCCGTCTCACCCGCGGCGAGCCGTTCAACGCCTCCTGGCGCCATCCGGACTTGCTCTTCAGCCAGACCTGCGGCTACCCGCTCATTCACGGCTACGCCGATGACCTCAGGCCTTTAGCCACCCCCTGCTACGCCGCCCCGGGCTGCGAGGGCAGCGCCTACAGCAGCTTCATCGTCGTCGCCGAAACCTCGCCCGCGGCGGCCCTCGAAGACCTCCGGGGCAAGACCTGCGCGGTGAATCACGCGGATTCCCACTCGGGCATGAACGCGCTCAGGGCGCTCATCGCGCCCTTGAGTCGCAATGGCTGCTTCTTCGCCGCCATCAAGATCACCGGCGAGCATCGCAACAGCCTGGCCCTCGTCGCCCGCGGCGAGGCGGACGTCGCCGCGATCGACTGCGTCACTTACGCCCTCCTTGAGCGGCACCACTCGGCCGCACTGGCGGGCACCCGAAAACTTGGCACCACCATGACAGCGCCCGCCAACCCTTATGTTACGCGGGCCGGCGCGAGCGACGACCTCGCCCTCCGGCTCAGGGCGGGGCTTGAGCGGGCGACGGCGGATCCCGATCTCGCGGCGGCGCGCGGGGCGCTGCTCATCACCGGGTTCGAGACCGTACCCCGCGCCGCCTACGACCGCATCGACGAGTTCGAAAGGCTGGCGGTCACCCAGGGCTACCCCGAGCTCCGTTGATCCCTGCGCGCCGCGGCCCACTGTTTTGAGCCGGGCGGACCGAGAGCCGGCCGTCCGGGGTCAGCCGGCGCCGCGTGAGCCCGATCCTGGGTATGGGAGAGCTCGCCGGGCGCGGTTTCGAGACGACGCCTCGCCTAAGAGCCGAACCACGATCGAATGGGTGCGGCAACCTAGATCGTGTAGGGTGATTGTGATATGGTGTCAGATGTGGGGCAAGCGGCTGAGGGTAAAGGCGGCACGTAAGCACGTTCGCACAACCGGTGGAAGCCGCGCCCCGCCCGCTCCCCAAGAGGGAACCTGTCTCTTCCGTCGTGAGGGAACCGCGATGCCTCCTTCGCCGCCTCATCGAAAGTACGCCGTCATCTATGCCGACCCGCCTTGGTGGTTCGCGACTTACAGCGCGAAGGGGCGGGGGCGCTGTGCCGATGCCCATTTCGACTGCCTTGGCCTGGACGAGCTCCTAGCCCTTCCCGTCGAGACATGGGCGGCGAAGGACAGCGCCCTCTTCCTTTGGACCACCGACCCGATGCTGTCGCAGGCCCTCGAGGTCATCCGCGCCTGGGGGTTCAAATACAAGACCGTGGCGTTCTACTGGGCCAAGCTCAACAAGGCAGCGCCGGGTCTTTGCTTCACGGAGCGCGACTTCTTCACCGGCCTCGGCTACTGGACCCGCGCCAACGCGGAGCAGTGCCTACTGGCCACGCGTGGAGCGCCAAAGCGTAGGGCAAAGGACGTCCGCCGTCTGCTCGTCGCCCCCCGCCGCGAGCACAGCCGCAAGCCCGACGCCGTCTACGAAAGGATCGAACGGCTGGTCGAGGGGCCTTACCTCGAACTCTTCGCCCGCAACACGAGGCCCGGCTGGGACAACTGGGGCGATGAGGTGGGGCTGTTCGACCGCGGGCCCGTCCACACGCGCCGCTGGCCCTCCGCTGGACCCTCCCCCGAGGGCGTCGCCGCCCAGGCCTCCCTCGCGTTCTCGTAGGCGCTCAGAGGTCCGTTCGTGCCTCCTTGACCGGCGGCCGGGCCCCCCCGCGGACCCGCGGCGGGGGGGGTCGGCTGCACCGCAAGAGCAGCCCGGCGGCCTTCGTAGACCGCCATGGCGGCATCCCGGGGCCCGACCCAGTCGCCCACCGCGCGGTGACGTGGAGCCGGCCCCGCGCTAGAGCTTGAGGCCCAGCTTGCGTCCTTCGTAGAACGCCATGCTCGCCGTACGCGGGGCAACGCAATCGCCGATCGCGTAGGCCTCGATGCCGCTGTCGGCGAGCGCCTTTTGAAGCCCGTCCTCGGGGCGGTTGGTCGTCGCCAACACCAGCGAGTCGAACTCCCGCTCCCACTCGCTGTTGTCGTGCAGGCCCACCAGCCTGGCGGTGGTCCCTTGCCAGGACAGGAGGGCGGTGCTGGTCAGCGACTCGATCTTGTGCCGAGCGAACATGGCGCGCGTGTCGGCGTCGGTGCAACTCGGCGCCAGCGCCTTGGCAACGCCGTCAGCGCCGGTGACGACGGTGACCTGGTGCCCGCGCTCGGCGAGATACAGCGCCGTACCGCTGGCCGGCCACCAGCCGTTGATGTCGTCCAACAACAGCACACGATGGCCGGGCGTAGCCTCGGCGGAGAGGACATCATTGACGGAGCAGACGTTGTCCTGGCCCACGCCTGGCATCCGGTCGACATGGGGGAGGGCGCGCTGGAAGCCGGTCTCAGAAGGCCGCGACCCGGTCGCCAGGACCACGGCGTCGGCGCCGAAAGCCCTGACGTCCGCAGCGTCCATCTCGGTGTCGAGGAGAACCTTGACCTGGTGCTTCTCGAGCTGAGGCTGATAGTACCAGATGAGGAGCTGGCCGATCTCGCCGCGCTTCGGCTGGGCGCCGGCGAGTCGGAACTGACCACCGAGGTTGCTCGTGCGCTCGACCAGCGTCACCTGATGGCCGCGCTCGGCGGCGACGCGCGCCACCTCGAGGCCCGCCGGCCCGCCGCCCACCACGAGGATCCGGCGCGGCCGCTGGGCGGGCGGCGGAACGTCGCCGTCCCACTCGAACTCCCGACCGACCGACGGGTTCGCGAGGCAGGAAATCCAGTAGTCGCGGAGCCGGCGGCCGAGGCAGAGCTGATTGCAGTTGATGCAGGGGCGGATTGCGTCCGCCCGCCCGTCACGCGCCTTGTTGGCGAGATGGGGATCGGCGATCTGGGCGCGCACGAGGCTCACCATGTCGGCCTGGCCGTCGGCAAGGACCCTTTCGGCGTTGACCGGGGTCTTGATCTTCGATTCGGCCTGCACCCGCGCGTGGGTGACGGCTTCCTTGATCTTCGCCGCGTCCGGCGCGCCCAGCATCGGATCGTAGAGGAAGGACGGGACGATCTTGCCGAACTGGTTGAGATAGCTCCCCGTTCCGACGGTGAAGTAATCGACCAGCCCGCGGGCGTCGAGGTAGGCGGCGATTTCCTGCTTGTCCTCGATCGTGAGCCCGCCGGCATACGGCTCGGCGCCGGAGACGGTCATGCCGATGATGAAATCATCGCCGACCTCTTCGCGGATGCGGCGGCAGATGTCGACGGCGAAACGCACCCGGTTCTCCAGGCTCCCGCCCCATTCGTCGTCGCGTTTGTTCGTCAACGGCGACCAGAACTGGTCGATCAAGGCGTTGTAGGCGGCGAACAGCTCGACCCCGTCGAAGCCGCCCTCCTTGTCGCGCCGCGCGGCGTGGACGAACGCCTCGATCACCTCCTCGATCTCGGCCTCGGTCATGGCGTGGCTGCCGTTCTGATCGTGGAACGAAGGGGTGCCCGACGGCGACCAATACGGCTCCCAGGAGTTGTCCTGATCGCCGTGGGCGCCGACGTGGTAGATCTGGTGGATCATCACCACGTCGTGCTCACGACAGGCGTCGGTGATGCGCCGGAACGGCGCGATGATGCTGTCGTCCTGATGGCGGAAGTTGCCGCGGGTGAGCACCCCGGTGCGGTGCGCCGGCACCGGCTCGACGACCATCATCGCCGCGCCGCCGCGGGCGCGCTCGCGGTAGTA
>JBHICW010000119.1:0-5975 GCA_046759785.1 Alphaproteobacteria bacterium | reverse complement strand
TGAACAAGCAGCTGGCGGCCGCGGGCATCGGCACCCGGGTGAAGGTGGACGTCCACGAGAGCAACGCCAAGGGCTACGACGCCGACGCCCTCGACCTCTTGAAGGCCTTCGCCGTGGGCAAGGGGCCCGACTTCTACGTTGCCGCCCACGAATGGGTGGGCGAGTTCGCCGCTGCCGGATACGCCATGAACATGGAAGAGCACATCGAGGCGTACCCGGAGTACTACGCCGACGTCGTCCCGGTGCTGTGGGAATCGGTCAAGCACAAAGGCGAACGCTACGCCATCCCGCAGGACACCGAGGTCCGCATGTTCTTCTATAACAAGAACATGCTGCGCAAGATCGGTAAGAGCGAGGCCTTCATCGAGGGGCTTCCGGCGAAGGTCGAGGGCGGCCAGTTCACCCTCTGGGACCTCTCCAAGCTGGCCAAGGAGGTGGTCGACAAAGGCGCGGCCAGATACGGCATCATCCATCGGCCCAATGTTGGGCCCGACTATCTGATGGCGTTCCTCACGTTCGGCATGACGTTCCAGGATCCGGGTACTGGCAAGCTGAGGATCGATAAGAAGGCTCTCGAAGGGGCGCTCGAGTGGTTCGCCTGGAACGTCGACAATGGCGTCACACCGAAGAACAACACGGCCATGTCATGGGACGCGGTCAATAAGGCGTGGTACGGGGAGGAAGCCTTCAGCTTCATGTACGGGGTGTGGAACATCGGGAGCCACCAGATCAGGAACGGCTGGCCAAACAACGCAGAAGGTTACTTCGAGAAAGGGGGTTTTCTCTTGACGCCAGTCATAGAGAAAGGCGGAAAGCCGCTCACGCTTTCGCACCCCATCGTCTATGTGGTCAACCCGGACTCGCCCCACAAGAACTTGGCGGCGCTCTTGGTGGCGATTGCCTCGGCGCCGTACTTCAACACCCAGCACGCGGTGGGCAGCTTTCACGTCGCGATCAGTCACGGCCAGGCCTCGATGCCCGCGTACAAGAACCATTGGGCCCTGTCTGCCGCGACACCGTTCCTCAAGTACACGACCTTCATGCCCAACCACGCTAAGTTCGCGCGCTATAACGCCATCCTTTACAAGGGCTTGCAGGGTGTTGAGACCGGCCGGCTCACGGCCGATGAGGCGGTCGACTTCGTCGTCGACGAAATGAACAGCGACCTGGGCGATGACGTGATAATCGTCGACTGAGGCACCCAGCGACGGAGGGAGCCGCTCAGGCCCCCCCTTTCTTCGGGACCCGTTCGCTCAGTCCGTCCTGAGGCGGTGGCATGGTGGCCGATTACGCGAGGGTGCAAGCGCGGCAGCGGGCCAATCTCGTGATCTTCCTGGGCCCGGCGATCGTCTTGCTGGTCCTGTTCTTCATCGCGCCGGTCATCGTCGACGTCTTGATCGCCTTCACCGACATGGGCAGCACCCTCAAAGTGACGACGTTCACCGCTGCGAATTTCGAGCGCATGTTCACCCGCGACCACCGCCTGAGCGGGGTGCTGCTCACCACCCTGGTCTATGTCTTCGCGACGCTCGCGATCTTCAACGTCACCTTCGGCCTGGTGCTGGCCCTCGTGACCACCTCGGTACCCGATCGGGCCGGGACGTTCTTCCGCGCCGTGTGGCTGTTGCCGCGGATGAGCCCGTCGGTCGTCTATGCCTTACTGTGGGCGTGGGTCATCGATCCTACCGAGTTCGGCTTGCTTAACCAGGTCACCTACGGGGTGCTCGGGGTGGCCATCATCGACATGATGAACCAGACGCCGGTGCTGTTGATCGTCGTGGTCAACGGGTTCATCGGCGCCTCCATGGGCATGATCATCTTCACCTCGGCCATCCGCTCGATCCCCGAGCACCTGTTCCATGCCGCCCGGGCCGACGGCGCCGGCGGCCTGGCAGTGATCCGTCACATCGTCCTGCCGGCGATCCGCTGGCCCCTGAGCTTCATCACCGTCTACCAAACGTTGTCGCTTCTGGTGAGCTTCGAATACATCTGGCTGGTGACCGACGGGGGACCGTTCTACGACACCATGGTCTACGCCCTGTATGTCTACAAGCGCGCCTTCGAGAACGGCCAGTACGCCTATGGCGCGGCGCTGGCCCTGGGGCTGGTGGTGCTGGGCATCATGGCGGCGCTGCTGATGTGGCGGTTTTTCAACATGAATCGGCTGCTCCAGGAGCCGCGAATCGAGGTGCACTGACATGGCCTCCGCGGCGGTGACCGGCGCGGCCGAAGACTGGGTCGGCCTGGCGGCCCGCGCCAGAGCCCGGCGGCGGTGGACGACGGCCACGCTGTATGCGTTCCTGGTGCTCACCGCCCTGCCGGTGCTGGTTCCCTACTTCTGGCTGTTCACGATCTCGGTATCGGCCACCTCGGGCAGCGCCGAAACCTTCGTCCTTTGGCGGGCGGTGGCGATCCTGGCGCCAGCGGTCTTCGCCTTCGGCGCCCTCCAGATCCGGTTCACGGAGCGGCGGCCGCTCATCATCGGCCGGCTGTTGATCGGCGGCGCCACCCTGCTGGCGCTGGCCGTCTTCGTCGGTCCCTTCCTGCACGAGGAAAACTACCGTTTCCTGTGGAACCCCGACATCGTCGAGGACCTGCGCGGCAAGTCGGGCGCGGGAGGCCAGTTTCCGTGGGTGTGGACCGCCTTCGCGAACTCGCTTTTGCTCGCCGGCGTCCACACCCTGGCGGTGGTGACGGTGGCAACGCTCGCCGGCTACTACGCCTCGCGCTTCGCCTTCCGCGGCCGCGCCCTGTTCCTTCAGTCGCTGCTTGTGCTGCACGCGTTCCCGGCGATTACCCTCATCATCCCCATCTTCCTCATCGTCTATTGGGTCGGACTCCTCGACACCATCGTCGGCGTGGTGCTGGTGATTGTGACCCTGGAGCTGCCTTTCAGCATCTTCATCATGAAGGGCTTCTTCGACGCCGTGCCATGGGACATCGAGATGAGCGCCATGACCGACGGCGCTTCGCGGCGTCAGGCCTTCGTCCTGGTGGTGGTGCCGCAGGTCAAGGTGGGGATGCTGGCCATCGGCATCTTCGCCTTCCTAAAAGGATGGGAGGAATACGTTTTCGTGCGCACTCTGCTGTTCGAGAAAAGCAACTGGGTGATGAGCCTGTACCTGTTTTGGGTCGCCGACGACATCATGGGCGTGGACTATGGCATCGTCGCCGCGGTGGGCGTGCTTTATGTGTTGCCCAGCCTGCTGCTCTTCATCTTCGCCCAGAAGTACCTGGTGCAGATGACCGTTGGGGGGATCAAGGGATAGGTAGGTGGGTTGCGATGGCGTGCGTCGAACTCGTGCACATCCGGAAGGCCTGGGGCGAGACGGTTGCGGTCGAGGACATGACGCTCGCGATCGAGGACGGCGAGTTCGTCGCCCTCTTGGGCCCCTCCGGCTGCGGCAAGACGACCACGCTGTTGATGCTGGCTGGCATCTATGCCGCCACCACGGGCGAGCTCAGGTTCGACGGCCAGGTGGTGAACGAGGTCGAGGCCAAGGATCGCAACGTGGGCATCGTCTTCCAGTCCTATGCCCTCTACCCGCACATGACGGTGCGCGAGAACATCATGTTCCCGCTGAAGCTCAGGAAGGCGGCCGCGCCCGAGGCTCGCCGGCGGGTCGACGAAGTGGCGACGCTGGTCCAGGTGAGCGAGCTCCTCGACCGGCGGCCGAGCCAGATTTCGGGCGGCCAGCAGCAGCGCGTGGCGCTGGCCCGCGCCCTGGTGAAGGAGCCCCAGCTCCTGCTCCTGGATGAGCCGCTCTCCAATCTCGACGCGACGCTGAGACTCGCCATGCGCTCCGAGATCAAGCGCCTGCAGCGCCAGCTTGGGGTGACCACCATCCTGGTCACCCACGACCAGATCGAGGCCACCACCATGGCCGATCGCATCATTTGCATGAGCCACGGCCGGATCGAGCAGGTCGGCCCCCCCGACGACCTCTACCTGCGCCCGGCAAGCCTGTTCGTCGCCGGCTTCATCGGCGCTCCGCCCATCAATCTGCTGCCGGGCCAGGTGCGCGACGGCAAGTTCGTGGTGGGTAACGTCGCCCTGGACTGCGAGGACGCGGCGCCCGGCGCCGTGACGCTCGGAGTCCGTCCCGAAAACATCCGCTTCGCCGACCGCGGCATCACCGGCAGGGTGGACCAGATCGAGCCTATGGGCCGCGAGACCCTGTACCTGGTGGACACGCCGCTCGGCAAGATTCGGGTGCTGGAGGCGGGCTCCACCGTTCGGCATCCCATCGCGGAGGAGGTGCGGCTGGCTTTCGACTCGGGCGAGACGCTGCTGTTCGACGGCCGGACCGGGGCGTTGATCCCGGGCGCCCGTGCGCGCGTCCCCGAGGCGGCTTGAGCCGGCGGGTCACGATGCGGCGGCGACCGGCTTGCCCTCAAACCCCGGAGAGGCGGTGGCCTATTCGCAGAACCGTCGGAGGAGTCTTCGTGGCCGTCTACACGACCTCAAAGAGGCCGGCGGCGCCCATGCCCCCGCCCACGCACATCGTCACGACGACGTATTTGGCGCCGCGGCGCCGGCCTTCGAGCAGGGCGTGGCCCACCAGCCGGGCGCCGCTCATCCCGTAGGGGTGGCCGATGGCGATCGCGCCCCCATCGACGTTGAGCCGCTCCATCGGCAGGCCCAGCCGGTCGCGGCAGTAAAGGACCTGCACCGCGAAGGCCTCGTTGAGCTCCCAGAGATCGACGTCGTCCACGTGGAGGCCGTGGCGGTCGAGGAGGCGAGGGACGGCGAAGACGGGACCGATCCCCATCTCGTCGGGCTCCAAGCCGGCGACGGCGAACCCTCGGTAGACGCCCAGCGGCTCGATCCCACGCCTCGCCGCCAGGGTCCCGTCCATGAGGACGCAGGCCGCGGCTCCGTCGGACAGCTGGGAGGCGTTGCCCGCGGTGATTGAGCCGCCCTCGCCCGTCACCGGCTCCAGCTTGCTGAGGGCCTCGAGGGTGGTCTCGGGCCGGTTCCCCTCGTCCCGGGCAAGGGTCACCTCCTCCTCCCGGCTCGCCCCGGTCTCCTTGTCCTCGACCGCCTTCACGGTCTTGAGCGGCACGATCTCCGCGTCGAACCGGCCGGCCTGCTGGGCCGCCGCGGTGCGCCGCTCGCTCTCGAGTGCGTAGGCGTCTTGAGCCTCGCGGCTGATCCCGTAACGCTTGGCGACGACCTCCGCCGTCTCGATCATGGGCATCCACAGCTCCGGCTTGTGGTTCATCAGCCAGCCTTCGTGGAGGTGGTGCCGGTTCAGGTTGTTCTGGACCAGGCTGATCGATTCGACTCCGCCCGCCACGGCCGCCGGCACCCTGTCCACGAGGATTCGCTGCGCCGCCAGGCTGATCGCCTGGAGACCCGAGCTGCAGAAGCGGTTCACCGTGGTGGCGCTCGTCGTCACCGGAAGGCCCGCCCGGATCGCGGAGAGCCGCGCGATGTTGTGGCCGGTCGCGCCCTCGGGCAGGGCGCAGCCGAGGATGACGTCCTCCACCTCCTCGGGTGCCACCCCCGCCCGGTCGACCGCGTGGCGGATGACGTGGCCGGCGAGCGTCGCCCCGTGGGTCTTGTTGAACGCCCCCCGAAACGCTTTGCCGATCGGCGTGCGGGCAGTGGCAACGACGACGGCCTCGGCCATGTGTCCTCCCCAGACCTCGCGAACCGCGACCGACCCGCTCAGAGGTCGCAGAACCCCTTGCCGTGCTCGGCCAGACGCCGGAGCAGGGGCGCAGGCCCCCAGACGGTGCCGTGGACCTCGCGGTACGCCGAGATGCAATCATAGACCTTTTTCAGCCCCATCGTGTCGGCGTCGTACACCGGCCCGCATCGGCGCCAACCCACTCGCGCCCCCGCAATCGCTCTCCCAACACCGCTCGTTGCCGCGCCTCGTGAGAAATGCGGGCTAGCCCCTCGGTTTAACCCCGCAGGACCCTCTCAAGATCGGGGTTGATTGCGTCCGGCGATGAGGCGATAATCG
>JBHICW010000118.1:0-5999 GCA_046759785.1 Alphaproteobacteria bacterium | reverse complement strand
GCCCAGGAGTACGAGGCCAAGATCAACTCCGGCGATCCGGTCTCCATTGCCGAGGTGGTACGCGATCTCCACCGTAACGCGGGCCAGCCCGAGCGGTCGTACAGCGAGCGCCAGCTGTACGAGGCAGCACTCGACCGTCTCGTACGGGAGCTCGCGGCCGTCGAGAAGATCGACACGACGACGGCGACCGAGCTTATCGAGAGCTTGCTCAGAGCCGCTTGAGGCGCGGCCGCGGCAGGGCCGGGACGCCGGCTCCGCTTCCCCGCGCCGATGCTCGACTGCGCCAGGTTCTGGACCTTGAGGCGCGCCACGCGGGTTTGGGCGGTCGCCGCGATCCACGGCCAAGCGGAGCGGCTCGAACGGGTCCACGGCGAGCTTGAAAGGCGCTTCACGCCGGGCGACCGCCTCGTGGCTCTCATCGAGGGTTAGGGTTCCGCGCCGCGGCCGGCCTCTCGCGCGTCTCTCACACACAAGTGAGAGAAGTTGATCCCCCACGGGCGGGCACCGCCCGTATCTATAGAGGGGCGCCCGGCGGCATGGGCGCCTCCGGTCCGCGACGAGGAGACGGCAGGGATGGCAGTCACGAGCGAGGTTGGTCCGGCGCAGCGGAAATTCATCGAAGAGTCGATGCGGGCGCCGCTTCTCACGCGCGAGAGGGAACGCGAGCTCGCTCAGGCCTGGCGCGACCGGCGGGACGAGGCCGCGCTCCACGAGCTCATCGCGGCATACAGGCGCCTGGTTATCAGCAAAGCCGTCCGCTACCGGCGCTATGGCCTGCCGCTAGCCGACCTCGTGCAGGAGGGCCTGATCGGTCTCATGGAGGCGGCGATCCGCTTCGATCCCGACCGTGACGTGCGGTTCTCGACTTACGCCGCGTGGTGGGTGCGCTCTTCCATCCAGGACTTCATCCTGCGCAACTGGTCGATTGTCCACAGCGGCCGCACGGGCCGGTACAAGTCGCTGTTCTTCAGCGTGGGCCGGCTCAGGGCCCAAGTGGGGCTGGGGGAGGAAGAGCCGCTGCGGCCCGAGACGCGACACGCCCTGGCGCAGGCGCTGGACGTGAGCCCCGAACGGGTGGAGGAGCTGGCCGCGCGCCTCACCGCGGCCGACCGCTCGCTCGACGCCAGAATCAGCGACACGGGCGAGGACGCGTGGCTCGATCGGCTCGCCGACCCAAGCCCGTCGCCGGAGGAGGTCGTCCTCGACAAGCGCGACGGCGAGATCCGCTCCCGGTGGCTGGCCGCGGCGCTCGCCGAGCTTCCCGAGCGCGAACGCCGCATCATCCGCGACCGTCGCCTCAGCGACGAGCCGCTGACGCTCAAGGAGCTGGGAAAGGACCTCGGCGTCAGCCAGGAGCGGGTCCGCCAAATCGAGAACCGGGCCCTCGCTCGGCTGCGCGGCCTGCTTGCCCGGCACGCGCGCGGCGCGGGCTTTGTGCCCGCCCGCACCGCCTGAGCCGGCGCCCGCAACGCTCCGCCAAGGACGCTCCGCCAACAAAGCCGTTGACGCACCTGCGCTCAACGGCAATCTAGGGGCAGGCCGGCCCCGGGGCCGGCCTGTCTTCGGTGTTGCTTGGGAGAAGCACGGCGATGGACGAGCTCAGGGTCGACGGCGAGCGCCTTTGGGATAGCTTAATGGAGATGGCGAAGTTCGGGGCGACCCCGCGCGGCGGCTGCTGTCGGCTCGCGCTCACCGAGGCCGACAAGGCGGGGCGGGACCTGTTCGTCGGCTGGTGCCGCGAGGCGGGGCTCATGGTCACGGTCGACCGAATGGGCAGCATCTTCGCCCGCCGGGCCGGCGCCGACGACAGCCTGCCACCGGTGGTGACCGGCTCTCACCTCGACACCCAGCCCAGAGGGGGAAAGTTCGACGGGGTCTACGGCGTGCTGGCGGGTCTCGAGGTGATGCGCACCTTGAACGACGCCGGCTTGGCCACCCGGGCGCCGGTGGAGGTCTGCGTGTGGACCAACGAGGAGGGGGTCCGCTTCGCCCCGGCGATGATCGCCTCCGGGGTCTTCGCGGGCGTCTTCGACCTGGAGTTCGCCTTGGGACGCGCGGACACGGAGGGACGCACGATTGGGGAGGAGCTCCGGCGCATCGGCTACGCGGGCAACGCGCCCGTGGGCGGGCGGCCGTTCAAGGCCGTCTTCGAGACGCATATCGAGCAGGGCCCCATCCTCGAGAACGAGGGCACGACGATCGGGGTCGTGACCGGCGTCCAGGGTGTGCGCTGGTACGACGTGAAGGTCACGGGGGCCGAGGGCCACGCGGGGCCCACGCCGATGGGCGGGCGGCGGGATGCGCTCCTCGGCGCCGCGCGCATGGTAGAGGCGGTGAACCGCGTCGCAAGGAACCACGCGCCGCACGGGCGCACGACCGTCGGAATCCTCGAGGCCAAGCCCCGCTCTCGCAACACCATCCCCGGTGAGGCCTACTTCACCGTCGACCTCCGCCATCCCGATGCAGACGCGGTGGAGGTCATGCACCGCGAACTCGGCGCCGCGCTTCGAGCGGCGGCCCGGGAGCTCGACCTCGAGGTCGCGCTCGAGGAGGTATGGTACTCGCCGCCCGTGGTGTTCGACTCGGCCTGCATCGAGGCGGTGCGCGAGGCGGCACGGCGGACCGGCTACGCCCACATGGACATCGTCTCGGGCGCCGGCCACGACTCCTGTTACATCGCGCGGGTGGCCCCCACCGCGATGATCTTCGTGCCCTGTGCCGGCGGCGTGAGCCACAATGAGGCCGAAAGCGCCACGCCTGAGGACCTCGCCGCCGGCTGCAACGTGCTCTTGCACGCGATGCTCGCACGCGCGAACGGCTCGCCGTGATCCGGGCCCGGCTGGGTCTATTCGGCGACGATCTTGACCAGCCGTCCGGGAACCAGCGGCTCGCCCCTTTGCAAGCCGTTGAGCACGAGGAACCGCTCGAGAGGGGCGTCATGGTAGGGCATCATCGCGGCGAAGGTCGCCGCCGTGTCGCCCGGCTTGACCCTTATCACCCGGATCCTGAGCGGCTTGAGCTCGGCCGCCTCCGCCTCGCTCAGCCGCCGGAAGCTGTACGTCGTGCGGCGCAGGTCGAGGGCGAGCTCGTCGGTGAGCGCCGCAGGGGTGATGAACTGGAAGCGGTAGACCGTGGCGGTATCGAAGCGGATGGCCACTCCCCTGAGGTCCATCGGGCCGCGCTCGGTGGAGCGCCGTGCCCGGCCGGTCGCCGCCGCCATCCCATTGACCTCGATCGGCTCCACGTCCCTGAGCGTCGCGTGCGTCGGCCACTGCCGGACGAGGTACCGGGTCATCGGCATGTCGTAAGGGAGGTCGTCCCCGTCGAAAAGGATCCTGGCCCCGTTGGAGTGCTCGGCCACGACCGCCTTGGACGAGTTCTTGAGACGGAAGCCCGGTGGCGCCTCGAATCGGATGCGCAGCTTGGGATGGGCGAAGGTGCGGCCGCGGATGAAGCCCTCCTCCGGATCGTCGCCGAAGCGCAAGCCGTCGATGCGGCGGAGATGCGCCTCGTGCCCCACGCGCGGCGCCCGGGTGAGCGCGGTCCGGGCTTCGGCCGCCGCGCGGGCGACCCGCTCCACGGTCCGCGGGTGGGTCGAAAACAGGCTCGCCTCCTGCTCGTAGCCGGCGCGCCCGGCGATTCGGGCCGAAAGCTTGTCCTCCGCCTCGAGGGTCCTGAGGAAACTCGCCATCGCCTCAGGGTCGTACGCCGCGCGGGTGAGGTAACGCATGCCCAAGGAGTCGGCCTCGAACTCCTGCTGGCGCGAGTAGCTCAAGAGGTAGAGCCCGGCTCCTAGCTCCGCGATGTCGCCCACGGCGGGGCTGCCCGTGGCCGCCCCCAGGACGGCGGCGCCGAGCTTCGCCACCGTCCCCTGAGTCACCCGCTGGGCCGTGTGCCGCGCGGTGATGTGGCCGATCTCGTGTGCGATCACGCCGGCGAGCTCGGCCTCGCTGTCGGCGAGCGCGAGAAGCCCGCGGCTCACGTAGACGTAGCCGCCGGGCACGGCGAAGGCGTTGACCGCGTCGCTGTCGAGGAGCGTGAAGGTGAACGGGAGGTCGGGGCGCTCCGACACCTGCTGGAGCCGGCGGCCGATCTCGGTGACGTACGCGTTGAGGGCGGGCTGCTCGTCGTAGACGCCGCCGTGGGCCTTGACGATCTTTGGATGCTCCTCGCGGCCCAAGGCGGCCTCGTCGGCCGGAGTCATGAACAGGGTGAACTCGGATAGCCCGGTGGCCGGGTTGGTCGTGCAGCCGGCGGCCGTCATGAGGGCCGCAAGCCCGGCGACCAGGGCCGTCCACCCCCGCCTGCCTTTCCCCTTCATTCCAGAACCTCGATCTGCTCTGGGTGGGTCACCTCGATCATCGGTCCGTTGTAGGACCTTACCCAACCCCTGACCCGGATGGTATGGTCTTCGAGGGCCTTGAGGTCGACGCCCTCGCGTTCGAACCGGCGGCGATCGGCGGGCCGGACGGTGGCCGTGAAGTCGCGCCGCCAGTCGGGCCCGAAGTTCAGGTAGGCACGGCCGTTCACGACCGCGACCGCGCGCACCCGGCCCTCGACGAGCTCGAAGCTGTCGAGGGGGATGTCGGGGGGCTCGGCGCGCCGGATCAGGTAGAAGGGGTGGGACCAGATGCCGCGCTTGAGGGCCCGCGCCCCGGCCTCGAGCGCCAGCATCTCGGTCAACAGCGCGCGGTTGTCCCGGAAGCTGTAGACCCGGGCGAGGCCGTGGCGCAGCATCGCGCCCTGGAGCCAGAGCCCGTCGTCGGCGCGGTGGAGGTGGGCGAGCCACCGGCCGTGGCGGTCGCGCTGCCGGCCGCCGAAGGAAAGGGTGACTGGACGGCCGCGCGCGAGCGCCTCAAGGGTGGCCTTGGCCTCGTCGGCGAGGGGCTGGAGTTTGACATGAGGGCGCCCGAGGGGGAGCTTGGGTGCCTGGATGCCGACGAGGCGCACCTCCTCACCCGTTTCCAAGACGACGGTGTCCCCGTCGACGACCTCGACGACGAGGGCTGTCTTGCCAACCTCGAGCGCGGCGTCCGCGCCGGCGCCGGGCGCGGCGAGGACGGAAAGCAGCAGCAACACAACGGCGCGCGCCATGCGCTTGACTATAGCACGGCGGCGCCGCGGGCGAGGGGAGGGTAGCCGATGCGAGCCCGTGTCTTTGCCGCCTTGGTCGGTCTGGTCGCGCTGGCGTCGCCCGCCGAGCTTGCGGCGGCGGATGGCGACTCCGACTTCCTCGCGTTCAGCCTCGGAGCGTTCGACCTGGGCGACGAGGAGACCACCGCCGAGGCGCGCATCGAGTATCGCTCGGACCGGAAGGTCCTGTACCTAGGGCCCATGGCCGGGCTGATGGTCAACTTCGACGGCGGCGCCTACGTTTACGGCGGCGTCTATCTCGACCTCCTCTTCGGCCGGCGCTGGGTCGTCATGCCCAGCCTCGCCGTCGGCGCCTATCGCGAGGGCGACGGCAAGGACCTGGGCGGGACGCTCGAGTTCCGCTCGGGCGTCGAGGTCTCGTACCGACTCGGCAACGGCTCGCGCATCGGGATCGCGTTCCACCACATCTCGAACGCCGGCCTTCGCGACAAGAACCCCGGCGCCGAGTCGCTCGTCTTCACCTACGCCGTTCCCTTCGACACGCTGTTCTGAGGCGCCGGCGCCCCTTGCCGTCTTCGTCGAGGCGGCGCCCGAGTTGACGCCCGCGCCCGAGCGGCCTAGAAACGCTCGAGGCGCCCGTAGCTCAGCCGGATAGAGCACAGGATTCCTAATCCTGGGGTCGTGGGTTCGAATCCCGCCGGGCGCGCCATATCCTTCAATGCGTTAGCCGCGACGAGAATATTTTCTGATCGGTCGAGTGACCTACAAGTGACCTCGCCGCTCCGATTCGCGGTATGGCGCCCTCTATGCCATGAACTGTCGGCCCTGCCATGGCGACAGCGTGGGCGGTGACGGCCCCATGGCGGACGGGTTCAAGCTTCGCCCCATCAACTTCACGGACACCG
>JBHICW010000117.1:0-6025 GCA_046759785.1 Alphaproteobacteria bacterium | reverse complement strand
TCTCGACCTTGGCCACGGGAACGCGCAAGGTCAGCTTGTCCTTCTCGAAGCTGATGACGAACACCTGCACCATTTCATCGCCGATGCGTTGCAGCTCGATGCCCGTCACCTTGCCGACCCCATGAGTCGGATAGACGACCAGATCGCCGATGGAAAACGCCAAATCCTTCGCCATCTTACGTACTCTTAGCTCAACCTCTCGCGGAACGAAAAACCGCCCGCCCGAGGCGGCCGCACGTCCTGCCGCGCCCAAACCTACGCCTTCCAGCTGTCTGGGATGCGGGGCGGCCTCCCCACCGCGCCCCAACCCACAGGCACCGGGGTCCTGACGAACTGTCGAAGCCCCTGGTTCCTTCAGGGTACCATAATTTCAGAAGAAATG
Source organism: Alphaproteobacteria bacterium (assembly GCA_046759785.1). Taxonomy (GTDB): domain Bacteria; phylum Pseudomonadota; class Alphaproteobacteria; order JBHICW01; family JBHICW01; genus JBHICW01. Next base: position 5,643 of record JBHICW010000117.1, on the reverse strand, counting down.
GTAGAGGTTTGCCACCGTCCCGACCGCGGCACGCCTTACACCGTCAGGACGAATCGCCGGGTTTGGGACTGAAATACTTGAACTTGTCCGGAACGTCCCTCCATTCGTCGGCGTCCTCAGGCGGCTCCTTCTTGCGGGCGATGTTCGGCCACGCCTCGGCGTACTGCCTATTAAACTCCACCCATTTGGTCAGATCCTCGTCCGTGTCCGGCTTGATCGCCTCCACCGGGCACTCCGGCTCGCACACACCACAGTCGATACACTCCTCGGGGTGGATGACCAGCATGTTCTCGCCCTCGTAGAAGCAGTCCACGGGGCACACCTCCACGCAGTCCATTAACTTACACTTAATGCAGGAATCGACGACGACGTAAGTCATGTCGTGGTCCACAACCCCTGTCGCCTGGGCCGGCGGCGGAACCGATCACGCCGCTGGGCCACCGGCGCCGGCGGCAACGCGTTTGAGAGCCCGCCGGCGGGCCGCGCCGCGCTCCTTGTCGGAGACATATATGAGCGCAGCGATCCGCCTGAGCAAGCTGTCTTCGTAAGCGTGCAAGACCCCGTCGGCATAGACGACCTCCCAGATCATCTCCAGGAGCCTCACCCGTTCCTCGTGAGAAAACCGGCGCTTGATCACCCGCGTGAAGCGAACAAGGCCCGCCGCGTCGCTCGCGACCCGCTCCGCCTCCGCCAGCAATGCCTGGCTCTCCCCCTCACCGAGACCGAAGTGCTCGCCTACCAGCCTCGTGATGTAAGCACGCTCCCCTTCGTCGAAGGAACCGTCGATGAGCGCCGCCTCGACGAGCAAGGCAGCGGCGGCGAGGGGTAGCTCTTGCGCGCTCTGATCCTCGCGCGCCGTCGGCCCCGTGCCGCCGAACAGGGCGCTGACCCGCTCGAACATGGCCCCTGCCTAACACACCCCTTGAGGCGCGTGCAACCACAGCTTTATTCCGGTTTTTCCGCGTCCCCGTCTTGGCCTCAAGCTGCTCGCACGTCGTCTCGAGTCGCGTGGGCCGCGGCCGCGCGCAAGAGGTCGCGCAAGAGGTAAGGACAGGTCAGGACGAGGTGCTATGCGAAGGCTCACAAGGCGGGACCAGATCCTCGTAAAGCGACCGCGCCTCCGCGGCCGGGCCGCGCCGCTCGGGCAGCGCGAGAACCCGCACCACGCGAATGTGGCGGCCGTGGGGAAAGGTGAGCACGTCGCCGGCCCTCACCGGCACGTGCGCCTTGGCGACCCGACGGCGGTTCACCCGCACCATGCCCGCCGCACACAGCTTGCTCGCCTGGGTGCGGCTCTTGAAGAACCGCGCGCGCACGAGCCAATTGTCGAGACGGAGCCCGCCCTCGCTCACCCGCGGAGATCCAGGGACGCGAGCTTCGCGAAGGGCGAGTCAGGGTCGACTCGCCGGCGCCGAGCCCGGCGGCGCCGCGGTCGCCGGGCGTCGGCACCCCTGCGCTCGAACCGGGGCTCACCGTCCGCGCCCGAACTTAGGGGGACGTAACCGAGACCCGCCACGACCTCGGCCAAGGCCTCCGCCCCACAACCGGCGAGCGCGTAGAGCGACGGGTCGGCGGCGAAGGGTCCCGCCTTCGCCCGGCGACGGAGCTCCACCGCCAATCGCTCCAGCATGTCCACACGCACCGCCCGGCTGCCCAACGGCCGGTAACCGATCGCCAGGTAAAACGACGACGGGAAGGTGGGATCCACCGATATCGAGACCTCGCCTCCCGCCGGCGTCGGCGGGACCACGCCGCGCCCCTCGTACACCGCCCATAAGAGGGCGCGCGCCGGCAGGCGGCGGGATTTGAGAAGGGGAGCGAAGTAGACGGTCTCTCGGCCGAGCCGGAGCCCGAGGCCGGCGAGCCGTTTCCGGTCCTCCGGCGCGAGGGCCTTGACTTGGCGCGCCACCTGGCGGGTCGGCACCCCGCCGAGGGCCTCGGTGACCGTGAAGACGAGGCCCCGCGCCGGGGGTGAGAGGGAAGCCTCCCGCGCCTGCAAGAGCGGCCCCGCTAACTCGCGCACCTTGCCCTTAACCCAAGCCTGGAGCCGCAGCCGCACCCGCTCGCGCGCTGGACCCTCGAGAAGATCGCTCGAAATGAGCTCGAGCCGCGGCTTGAACACGCTCGCGCCGCGCGCGAGTCGCGCCACTGGCGCACTCCGCCAGAGCACCCTCGCCCGTGAGTCGAGCGTGAAGGCGGAATCGCATTCGCCCGCGAGCGCCGCGACGCGGGCGCCGATTTCCGCCCGAAGAGCCCGCCGGGCCGCGTTCATGAAGATCCTCCGCGCGTCGCCGTGCGCCGACTCATCGGGCACGAACCGGAACCCTTCGAGCCGCCCGACGAAGTGGCCTTCCACCGCCAGCGATCCGTCGCTGTTTACGGCGGCGAGGGGCTCGGTCTGCTCGCGGCCGTGGCGGACGAGCACTGCCGTCCGACGGTCGACGAACCGCCGGGTGAGCCGATCGTGGAGGGCGTCGGACAGCCGGTCCTCCACCTCACGCGCGCGCCCCTGCCAGGAGGCCGCGTCGGCAAGCCAGCTCGGACGGTAGGCGACGTAGGTCCAGGTCCGGATGTGGGCGATGCGTGTGGTGAGGGTGTCGATGTCCCCCTCCGTCCGGTCGAGCCCGTCGATCGAGCGGGCCACCCAGTCCTCCGCCAGTCGACCCCGTGGGCCCATGAGGTGGAGGTAGATCCGACCGAGGAGGCGGACGTGGGCGTCCACCATCACCTGGCGGTAGTCCGGGATCTGGCACACCTCCCACAGGAGGCGGACGGCCGCCGGGTTCGCGGCTAGGCGGGTGACGCGGTCGTCGCGGGCGAGCGCCTTGAGCGCCGAATGGTCGTCGGCCTCGCGGGCGCGCACGAGCCCTGGGCTCGGCGGCGGCGCCTCGAGGCTTCGCATCAGGGCCTTGACCGAATCGAAGCTGAGCGCCGTGCTCCGCCACTGGAGCCGCTCAAGCGGCGGAAAGCGGTGGTTCTCCACCGCCTCCACGAGCGCCGGGTCGAGCGCTCCCAGCCCCGCCGTGGGGCCGAAGGTCCCGTCGTTCATGTGGCGGCCCGCGCGCCCGGCGATCTGGGCCGCCTCCTCCGTCCTGAGGTCACGTGGGCTGGCGCCATCGAACTTCCTGAGCGCGGTGAAGGCGACGTGGTTCACGTCCATGTTGAGGCCCATCCCGATCGCGTCGGTGGCGACGAGGTAGTCCACCTCCCCCGCCTGGTACATGCCCACCTGGGCATTGCGCGTGCGCGGGCTCAGCGCCCCCAAGACCACCGCGGTGCCGCCGCACCGGCGGCGCAGGGTCTCGGCGAGCGCGTAAACGTCCGGGGCGGAGAAGGCGATCGCCGCGCTGCGCGGCGGCAGGCGCGAGAGCTTCTTGGGCCCCGTGTAAGTGAGGCGCGAGAAGCGCGGACGGCTGATGAACGCCGCCTCGGCGAGCCGCCGGCGAAGGAGCGGCCGAATCGTCTCTGCCCCGAGGAACATGGTCTCCTCGAGCCCCCGGGCCCTGAGCAACCGGTCGGTGAAGACGTGGCCCCGCTCCGGGTCGGCGGCGAGTTGGATCTCGTCGACGGCGAGGAACGCCACCGCCTTATCCAGCGGCATCGATTCCACCGTGCACACGAAGTAGCGCGGCCGCGGCGGAATCACCTTCTCCTCCCCGGTGACGAGTGCGACGGCCTTGGGCCCTTTGAGCGCCGCCACGCGATCGTACACCTCGCGCGCGAGGAGGCGGAGCGGCAGGCCGATCATCCCACTCTCATGGCCCAGCATGCGCTCCACCGCGAGATAGGTCTTGCCGGTATTCGTCGGCCCCAGGACGGCTAGGATCCGCGGCTCGGTTTCGGTTGGCGCGGTCATGCCTACACAATCGCTGGAGGTCCGGCGGAATGCAAGCGAGCACGCTTGACCCGCGCGGCCATCTTTCTCATATGGAGCGCAGGTTCTCCGGTCTTCCCGAAAGCGGTACCAAGAACATGACGGACACCGCGACGACCACGGAAAAACGCGCCTTCGAGGCCGAGGTCAGCAAGGTGCTGGAGCTCGTCGTCAACTCGCTCTACACGCACAAGGAGATCTTCCTCCGGGAGCTCATTTCCAACGCGTCGGACGCGTGCGACCGGCTCCGGTATGCCGCGCTCACCGAGCCCGCACTCTTGAGTGACGATCCTAAGCTCACGACCACGGTCACGGTCGACAGGCAAGCCCGGACGCTCACCGTCGTCGACAACGGCATCGGCATGAACCGGGAGGAGCTCATTGAGGACCTGGGTACGATCGCCGGGTCGGGAACGGCCGCCTTCGTCGACCAGCTCACCGGTGACGCCGCCAAGGACGTGGCGTTGATCGGCCAGTTCGGGGTCGGCTTCTACTCCACCTTCATGGTGGCCAAGGAAGTCGTCGTCACCAGCCGCAAGGCGGGGGAAGAGGAGACCTGGCGCTGGCGCTCCCGCGGCAAGGGCGATTTCACGGTCGCTCCCGCCGAGCCGGCGAAGCGCGGGACGGCGGTGACCCTCCACCTCAGGAAGGGCGAGGACGAGTTTCTGGAGCCGGGCCGGCTCCGGGCCATCGTCAAGACCTATTCGGACCACATCGCCTTCCCCATCGTCCTCGAGCACGAGGGCAAGAGCGAGACGGTGAACGAGGCGTCGGCGTTATGGACCCGGCCGAAGAGCGAGATCACCGAGGAGCAGTACAGGGAATTCTATCACCATACGGCGCACGCGTTCGACGACCCGTGGCTGGTGATCCATAACAGGGCCGAAGGCCGCATCGAGTACACCAACCTCCTCTTCATCCCCTCCAGGCGCCCCTTCGACCTCTTCTTCCCCGAGCGCAAGCACCGGGTGAAGCTTTACGTCAAGCGCGTCTTCATCACCGACGACTGCGACGAGCTGGTGCCCTCGTACCTCAGGTTCCTTAAGGGAATCGTCGACTCGGAGGACCTGCCCCTCAACATCAGCCGCGAGACGCTGCAGCACAATCCGTTGATCGCGAGGATCCGCTCGGCGCTCATGAAGCGGGTGTTCGCGGAGCTCAAGAAGAAGGCCGAGAAGGAGCCCGAGGCCTACGCGGAGTTTTGGGGGAACTTCGGCGCCGTCCTCAAGGAGGGTCTTTACGAGGATGCGGCCCAGCAAGAGCCGATCCTCGAGCTCGCGCGCTTCCACAGCACAGCTTCCGCAGACGGCCTGGTGGGCCTGGACGAGTACGTCGGGCGGATGAAGACGGGACAGAAGGAGATCTACTATTTGAGCGGCGAGTCGGTCGAGAACCTGCGCCAGAGCCCGCACCTCGAGGCGTTCAAGGCGCGCGGTGTGGAGGTGCTGTTCACGACCGACCCGATCGACGAGTTCTGGCTCCCGGCCGTCGGCAGCTATCGGGACAAGTCGTTCAGCTCGGTGACGAAGGGCGGCGTCGACCTCAGCTCGATCGCCGTCGAGGAAGGGGAGGCGAAAAGGCAGGAGGAGCCGGTGGATATTTCCAACCTCATTGCCCTCTTCCGCCTCGCCCTCGGCAAGGCCGTGAAGGACGTCAGGGTCTCCTCGCGGCTCACCGACAGCCCCGTGTGCCTCGTCGCCGACGAGCACGACATCGACATGCACCTGGAGCGGCTCTTGAAGCAGCACAAGCAGATCACGGGCTCGGCG
>JBHICW010000116.1:0-6027 GCA_046759785.1 Alphaproteobacteria bacterium | reverse complement strand
TTGGTGGGCGCGGAAGGATTCGAACCTTCGACCCTCTGATTAAAAGTCAGACGCTCTACCTGGCTGAGCTACGCGCCCGGGCGCGCGCACCATAGGAGCACACACGGGGGTGGGTCAATAGAGGCCGCTCGGGCGTTCGTTCGAGCGAGAAAGGCGGAGCGCAGTCGGCAGGTCAAAGAGGTGGAAGGTCGCCCTCCGCCTGCCGGGCCGCGAACGCCGCGGCGAAGGAGTCGAGCGTCCCGGCGACGATCGCCTCGCGCAAGCCGGCCATCAGCGCCTGGTAGGCGTGGAGGTTGTGCCAGCTCAAGAGCACGGCGCCCAAGATTTCGTCGCTCTTGACGAGGTGGTGGAGATAGGCGCGGCTGTAGCCGCGGCAGGTTGGGCAATCGCAGTCGGGGTCGAGGGGGCGCGGATCGTCGCCGTGGCGGGCGTTGCGCATGTTGACCGTGCCGCCGCGGGTGAAGGCCTGGCCCATCCGACCCGAGCGGGTGGGCAGGACGCAGTCGAACATGTCGACCCCGCGCCGGACCGCGCCGACGAGCTCCTCGGGCTTGCCCACCCCCATGAGGTAGCGGGGACGGTCCTCCGGCAAGAGCGCGGTCGTCACCTCCACCATCCGGTACATGGTCTCGCGCCCCTCGCCCACCGCGAGGCCCCCGATCGCGTAGCCGTCGAAGCCGAGCGCCCGGAGCCGCTCGGCGCACTCGGCGCGAAGCGCGGGGTAGATGCTGCCCTGGACGATCCCGAAGAGGCCGTATCCCGGCCGCTCCTCGTACGCCGCCTTCGACCGCTCGGCCCACCGGAGCGTGAGCCGCATCGACTCGGCGGCCTGTCGTTCGTCGACGGGAAAAGGGGTGCACTCGTCGAGCACCACGGCGATCGTGCTGCCGAGGCGAAGCTGGACCTCGACCGCCCGCTCGGGCGTGAGCTCGTGGCGGCTGCCGTCGAGGTGCGAGCGGAACGCCACACCGGCCTCGCTCACCTTCCTGAAGCTCGCGAGCGACATCACCTGGAACCCGCCCGAGTCGGTGAGGATCGGTCCCGACCAGCTCATGAACCGGTGGAGCCCCCCGAGGCGCGCGATTCGCTCGGACGTCGGGCGCAGCATCAGGTGGTAGGTGTTGGCGAGCACGATCCGGGTCCCCGTCGCGGCGACCGCCTCCGGCGTGAGCGCCTTGACGGTCGCCGTCGTGCCGACCGGCATGAAGGCGGGAGTCGGGACCTCGCCGTGGGCGGTCCTAAGCCGCCCGGCCCGGGCCTCGCCCGAGCGCGCCTCGACCGAAAAGGCGAACTGGCCCTCTCCCCTCACGGTGTCGTCCGAAAGAGAAGGGTGCAGTCCCCGTACGAATAGAACCGGTAGCCGACCCTCATAGCGTGCTCGTAGGCCGCATGCATCCGTTCCATCCCGGCAAAGGCGCAGGCCAGCATGAAGAGCGTCGACCGCGGCAGGTGGAAGTTGGTGAGTAAGAGATCCACGGCCTTGAATCGGTATCCGGGAGTGATGAACAGGTCCGTCCCGCCGGCGAAGGGCCGGACCTCCCCGGTGTCGGCGGCGGCGGTCTCGATGAGCCTGAGGCTCGTCGTCCCGACCGCCACCACTCGGCCGCCCCGCACGCGGGTGCGGTTGATCGCCCGCGCGGTGGCCGCCGGCAGGCGCCCGCGCTCCGGGTGCAGGCGGTGGTCCCGCGTGTTGGCGACCTTGACCGGCACGAACGTGCCGGCCCCGACGTGGAGGGTGATCGTCGCCCAGCTCACACCCCGGTCGCGGAGGGCGAGGAAGAGCTCTCGGGTGAAGTGAAGGCCCGCCGTCGGCGCGGCCACCGACCCATCGCGCGTCGCGTAGACGGTCTGATAGTCCTCCCTGTCGCGCGCGTCCGGCCCTCCCGGGCGGTCGATGTAAGGGGGCAGCGGCGGCAGCCCGTACGCCGCGAGGGCCTCCCGGAACGCGGCCCCGTCGAGCGGGAAGCGCAGGCGGACCTCACCCCCCTCCCCCTTCCCCAGGATCCGGGCCCGGAAACCCTCTCCGAAGACGACCTCGTCGCCGGGGCGGAGCCGGCGGGCCGGCCGGGCGAACGCCAGCCAAGTGCGCCGGGCCGCGCGTTGGTGGAGCGTCACCTCGACGCGCGCGGCGCCGCGCCGGCCCACGAGGCGTGCCGGAATCACCCGGCTATCGTTCAATACCAGCAGGTCGCCGTGCTCAAGCAGCGTCGGAAGGTCGCGGACGCGCATGTCGCGGAGCCCGTCGCCGACGACGAGAAGCCGGGCGGAGTCGCGGGGAAAAGTGGGCCGGGAGGCGATGAAGTGGCGGGGCAGGCCGAAGTCGAAGGCGTCTACCCGCATGGGTGCTGAGCCTTATCCGACAGGACGGCACTCAAGGCGCGCCGCAGCTCCCCGGCACGAGCGACGACCAGCGACGAGAATTTGTCCGCGAATCAAGGCGTTGGAAGGTTTATTTGACGTCAGACCTTCACTCCGCGGCCTCGCCGCCGGCCCGCTCCCGGGCCACGGCCGCCCCGAGGCGGCGCACCACGTTGGGCGAGACGAAGCTCGCGACGTCGCCGCCGAGGCGCGCGATCTCCTTTACGAAGCGCGAGGAGACGAACTGCTGCCGCTCCGACGCCATGAGGAACACGGTCTCGATCTCGGGGTTGAGGCGCGCGTTCATCCCGGCCATCTGGAACTCATACTCGAAGTCGGAGACCGCCCTGAGGCCGCGGACGACCATCCGCGCGCCGACCTCGGCCGCGAACCGTACGAGCAGCGTGTCGAAGGGCTTCACCTCCATTCGGCAAGGCCCTTCCCGCTGGAGCGCCGCCACCTCCTCGCGGACCACCGCCATGCGCTCGTCTAGGCTGAACATCGGCTGCTTCCCGGCGTTCGCCGCCACCGCGATAATGAGGTGGTCCATCAGCCGGCACGCCCGCTCGATGATGTCCACGTGCCCCAGGGTGATGGGGTCGAAGGTCCCCGGGTAGACGGCGACCCGCTTCTCAGGCACTACCGCCCTCCTCTTCCACCTCGGGACCACCCTCGACGACGCCGCCCTCGGCGAGCCTCGCCGCAGAGACGACGCGTTCGTCTTCGGCGATCCGGAACAGGGTCACGCCGCGCGTACGCCGTCCCATAATGCGGATCTCATCCACCGGGCAGCGGATGAGCTGGCCGCCGTCGGTGACCAGCATGATCTGGTCGGTGTGGCCGACGGGGAAGGAGGCGACGACCGTGTCCCCTTCGCGGGTAAGGCTGATGTTCTCGACGCCTTTCCCGCCCCGTCGCGTGATTCGGTAGTCATAGGCCGACGTGCGCTTGCCATAGCCGCTCGCCGTAATGGTCAAGATGAACTCCTCGCCGGCCGCAAGCTCGCCGACGCGATTTTCCGCCAACTCCTCCGCCGGCTCAGGAACGTGCGCGGCTTCGTCGTCAGCGGCCTCGCCCCGGCGCCTCGAGGCCGCGAGTTTCAGGTACGTGTCGCGCTCCTCTACCTCGATCTCCGCGTGGTCGAGGATCGACATGGAGATCACCTCGTCGCCTTCGGCGAGTGCAACCCCTCGGACGCCTAGCGAGCTGCGGCCTGAGAATATGCGCACGTCCTTGACTGGGAAACGGACGCACTTTCCGGCTCGCGTCGCGAGCAGGGCGTCCTGGTCTTGCGCGCAGGCCCTGACGCCGATGAGGCGCTCCCCCGCCGCGAGCTTCATGGCGATCTTCCCGTTCGAAGGGACGTTGGCGAAGTCGGAAAGCCGATTGCGGCGAACGGTCCCACGGGCGGTGGCGAACATGAGGTGAAGATCGTCCCACGCCGCCTCGTCGGGCAACGGCATGACCGTGGATATGGTCTCGCCCTCGGCCAGCGGCAGCAGGTTCACCAAGGCCTTGCCTCGCGCCTGAGGCGTCCCGAGGGGCAGTCGGTAAACCTTGAGCCTGTAAACCTTCCCCGCGGTCGAGAAGAAGAGGACCGGGCGGTGGGTGTTGGCGACGAACACACGGCTGACGAAGTCCTCCTCGCGCGTGCTCATCCCCGCGCGTCCCTTGCCGCCCCGGCGCTGGGAACGGAAGGTGGAGAGGGGCACCCGTTTGATGTAGCCGCCGTGGCTGACGGTGACGACCATGTCCTCGCGCTGGATGAGGTCCTCGATGTCCTGCTCGAACTCGCCCTCCTCGAGCGCGGTGCGGCGGTCGTCGGCAAAGCGGTCCCGCACGGTGACGAGCTCGTCCTTAAGCAGGGCGAGAAGCCGCTTGCGCGAGCGCAGGATCGAAAGATACTCGGCGATCTTGTCGCCGAGGGAGCGGAGCTCCTCGTGGAGCTTTTCGCGCTCGAGCCCCGTGAGCCTTTGCAGTCTCAAGTCGAGGATGGCCCGCGCCTGGGCCTCTGACAGCCGATAGGTGCCGCGCTCCACCTCGCGCCCCGGCTCGTCGATGAGCCGAACCAGCGGCGCCACGTCGCGCGCCGGCCAGGGGCGGGCAAGAAGACCCGCGCGCGCGGCGGCGGGATCGCGGGAGTCGCGGACGAGTCGCACCACCGGGTCCAGGTTGGCGACGGCGATCGCCAGGCCCACGAGGACGTGCGCCCGCTCACGCGCCTTCGCCAGCTCGAACTTGGTCCGCCGCGTGATGACGTTCTCCCGGAACGCGACGAAGGCCGCGATGACGTCCTTGAGGCTCATGAGCACGGGCCGCCCCCCGTCGAGCGCCAGCATGTTGACGCCGAACGTCGTCTGCAGCGGGGTGTAGTGGTAGAGCTGGTTGAGGACGACGTCCGCCACCGCCTCCCGCTTGAGCTCGACGACCACGCGCAGGCCCTCGCGGTCCGATTCGTCGCGCAAGTCGGCGACCCCTTCGATCCGGCGTTCGCGCACCAGATCGGCGATGCGCTCGATCATCCGTGCCTTGTTCACCTGGTAAGGGATCTCGGTGATCACGATCGCCTCGCGGTCCCTCCGGATCTCCTCCACGTGGGCGCGGCCGCGCACGATGAGAGAGCCCCGGCCCGTGAAGTAGGCGGCGCGGATCACCGAGACGCCGACAATGATCCCGCCGGTCGGAAAGTCCGGCCCGGGCACGAGCTCCATCAGCTCCTCAAGGCCGATGTCCGGGTTCTCGATGTACGCGCAGCAGGCGTCGATCACCTCGCCCAGGTTGTGCGGTGGGATGTTCGTCGCCATGCCCACGGCGATGCCCCCCGCCCCGTTGACCAGCAGATTGGGGAACTGCGCCGGCAGCACCGTCGGCTCTTGCGCGCTCGCGTCGTAGTTGGGCTGGAAGTCGACGGTATCTCGGTCGGTGTCCTCGAGCAGCGTATGGGCGGCGGCGGCGAGCCGAACCTCCGTATAGCGCATCGCCGCCGGAGGGTCGCCGTCCATCGAGCCGAAGTTGCCCTGCCCGTCGATGAGGGCGAGGCGCATGGAGAAGTCCTGCGCCATGCGCACCATCGCGTCGTAGATCGCGGCGTCGCCGTGGGGGTGGTATTTCCCCATCACGTCGCCCACGACCCGGGCCGACTTGCGGAAGGGCCGGTCCGCCGTGTAGCCCTCCTCGTTCATCGCGAACAGAACGCGACGGTGCACCGGCTTCAGCCCGTCGCGCACGTCGGGGAGCGCCCGCGCGACGATCACGCTCATGGCGTAATCGAGGTAGGAGCGGCGCATCTCCTCCTCGATCGAGACGGGCTGGATGTCGTGGGGCTGGGGCGCTGCGACGTCGCTCACTGGGGCCACCTCTTACCGGTCCGGATCAAGCCCGAGGCCGCTTGCGGAGGCGCCACGGGCCGCGGCGCGAGCCTACCGGATTTTGCGGGTGCGAACAACTCGGGCGCACGCGCGAGGAGCCGCCACAAGGCCGGAAGGCTGCCAAAGGTCGCCCGCGCCGCCTGCACGCGATAGCGTCTCGTCACGTTCAACACGATGGTCAGGCACCAGCCGGCCTGGAGCCCACTCACCGGTTCGACCGCCATCGGGATGTGTTTCCCTTTATTATCAATGATCTATAAGTATTTCTTCACCTTACGCGTGAGGCCCGTTTCCGCTCACC
>JBHICW010000115.1:0-6062 GCA_046759785.1 Alphaproteobacteria bacterium | reverse complement strand
CTTTGGGCCAGAAGCGGCTGTACCGATGACCGTGCGCCAAGGTCTGCCGTTGGGCACAAAGCAGACATGATCCGCTGAAAAGCCGACGTTCCGGGCGTTGTTTCGGCAGAATTTCAAACTGAGACACTACCCCTCTCCAGGACCGGTTGACAACCGCGCCAGGTCGCCGGCGGCGCCCACCGTCATCCTCCATGGCCGAAATGCCAGCGGGACCATCGCCCTCGCGGGCCCGCGGTTTGACAGGGAAGGTGGGTGCCCTTATGAGGTCGCTCGCCGCCTCTCCAGAGGCCCTTTGCCGCAGAGGGACAAGGCGGTGCGATATGGACCTCACGCTCACGACCTGGAACGTCAACTCGGTCCGCCTCCGGATCGGCGGCATCCGCCGCCTGGTCACCGAGATTGCGCCCGACGTCATATGCCTCCAGGAAACCAAAGTGCGCGATCAGGCGTTCCCGCACGAGGCCTTCGCGGATCTCGGATACCGTGACCGGGTCGTGGACGGTCCCAGCCCGTACAACGGCGTCGCGATCGTAGCGCGAGTCCCCCTGGAGAAGACGGGAAGCCGGGACTGGTGCGAGCAGGCGGACGGGCGGCACGTCTTCGCCACGCTGCCTGGCGGGATCGAGCTCCACAACTTTTACGTCCCGGCTGGGGGCGACGTGCCCGACCCCATCCTCAACCACAAGTTCGCGCACAAGCTGCGCTTCATGGATGAGTTGGCGCTGTGGTTTACGGCGCGGAAGGCGCCGCTCAACAAGCTCATCCTCATCGGCGACCTGAACGTCGCGCCGCTTGAGGCCGACGTGTGGTCGCACCGGCGGCTCCTGAACGTGGTGAGCCACACGACGGTGGAGGTCGCCGCGATGGAGCGAATCCGCACCTCCCACGACTGGGTGGACGCGGTGCGCCACTTCATTCCGGCGGAAGAGAAGCTTTACAGCTGGTGGAGCTACCGGGCCAAGGACTGGGAGAAATCGGACCGCGGCCGCCGGCTGGACCACGTTTGGGTGACGCCCGCCCTGGTGCCCGCGCTCATGGACGCCAAGGTGCTGAAGGACGCCCGGGGCTGGGAGACGCCGTCGGACCACGTGCCGGTCACGGTGACCCTCGCCGCCTGAACGCCGCGCCTGTGCGGTACATGAAGTAACGGGCGGGCTGCACGCCGTCAGGAAGTGGAAGCGCCGTCCAGCCGGGTCCCTCGAGCGGCTGGTCCGACACGACCACCGCGCCCGGCCGCATGAGCGGGGCGAGCGCCGCGCCGAACCAGCGGGCGAGCGCCGCGTTCGCGGCCGCGTCGCCGGTGCCCACATCGAGGTGCGCCAGGGCCGCCCGCGCGCCGATTCGGTCGAGCGCCTTGGGTACCGTCTCCTGGACCTCTCCGAGGATCATGTGATCCGCGTCCGGCACACAGGAGGGATGCGCCGCCACCTGGCGGTCAAAGACGAAGATCTCGCGCTCTGGAAGCAGCTCGCGCAGGTGGTCGTACGTGCGGCCGTTGCCCAGGCCGAACTCGAGCACCGGCCCGGGGAGGTCCCGCACGAGCTGCGCCGCCTCGCCGAGACAGGCCCGCTGGGCGAGCAGACGCCGGATAAAGCTGTCAAGCCGGCTCATCGTCTGACCCTCGGTCGAGCCGCGGCCAGGGAGAGCCGAGCACGCCGAGCCCGCTTGCCGGCCATGGCCACGGTGTCTCTCGGGAGCCCCCGGAGAGCCAGCCGCGTCGGAGTCACGAGGCCTCGAGCCGGCTCTTGGCCTCCTGCAGCTGCCGTGTCGTTTTCTCGAGCCGGCTCGCCAGCTCGCGCATGATCTCGATCGACATCTCGGGAAACTGGCCGACAAGCTGGAAGAAGAGGTCCTTCGAGATCTTAAGCGTGGTGAGTTCGGTGCGGGCGGTGACCGTGGCGGTGCGGGGCACGTCACAGAGGATCGCGATCTCTCCCACGATGTCGTTCTTGCCGACCCTCGCCACGGTGATCGGGCCGCCCGGCGTGTCCACGAGGACGTCGGCCTCGCCGTCGACGATGATGTAGGCGGCGTCGCCCGCATCGCCCTGGCGGCACAGGCTCTCGTCGGGGCCGAAGATCAACCTTTCGCTCGTAAAGGCGAGAAGCTTAAGCTTGCTCGGCTCGATCTTCGCGAACAGAGGAATGTTGCGCAGCAGGTCGACATCTTCTTGGAGCGTCATGCTGTCCTCGCCCCGGCGGCTACTCCGCCTCGATCAGCTCCCTAAAATACGTGCCCGGCTTGTCGAGCTCCGCGTAGTGTCCCTGCTCGACGATTCGCCCTGCACGCATCACGAGGATGCGGTTGAAGCGCTTGGCGAGACTGGGCCGGTGGAGCACCCAGATGAGACCCCGCCCTTTGAATTCCGATAGCAGGTTGTCCATGACCTTGGCCTGGGTCGCGCCGTCGAGCGTCGCCGTTGCCTCTGATATGATCAGAACGTCGGGGTGCTTCAAGACGGACCTCGCCAGCGCCAGCTTCTGACGCTGGGCCGTCGACAGGCGCGAGCCCCCGACCCCCACCTCGAAATCCAGGCCGACGCCGATCACCGTCTCCCGCAAGCCCAGCTCGTCGATCACCTGGGAGATCAGCGCGCCCACCCGCTCGACCGCGTGCGCGTGCCCGTAGGCCACCTTACCGAAAAGGATGTTGTCCTGAAGTGTCGCCGCGGCGCTGTACCGCTCGCGGTCTAAGAACTCCACCGCGTCGCGGAGCTCGGCTGGCAGGTCGCGGGCGAAGACCTTCCGGGCCTCGAGAAGCCGGCCCTGCACCCGCTCGTCGATGATCCCCAGCCGGTGGCGCGCCGGGACGAGCTTGAAGGGCAGCGAGAGGAGGAGCTCCCGATCCTCCTCCTTCAGATCGCCCAGCCTCTCCCGGTCGGTGCGACCGACGAGCGCCTGGTATTCGGGAAGGTCGTCGGCACCGATGAAGCTGAACCGCTGGAAGAGCTCGTGGTCCGGCGGCAGGTCGGCGAAGATCTCGATCACCGTGGACGCTGCCTGGTGACCCATCACCAACAGGTCGTCGACAAGGCCCACCTTCTCGAGCACCGAGAGGACATAAGTGTTCTCGGCGAGGTGGGCCATGTCGAACGCACCCGTGACCGGGTGGCCGAACAACAGGTTCTCGCCCAGCGTCGCATTCGTGTTGTACCTCGTGCGATCGAAGGGCTCGACGAGGTGGGCTGCTTCCACCTCCCCTAGCCGCGCGCGGAGAGCTAAGCGGGCGGCAAGGACCCGCTCGGCCACCTCGGGGCGTCGTGCCGGAGCGACCGTGCCCCGAAGGCCCAGCTCGTAGACATCGTCCGTGAGTGCCGCAACGGCGAGCGCTCGGGCCGCCGCCTCCTTGAGCTGCTCTGGCGACGAAACCCCGGCGGCCTTATAGTCGATCCAGTCGGCGGACACGTCGTCCGTGGTGTTGCCCGCCAGCGCCGCCTCGGCGACGACGCGGCTGCTGGCCTTTCCGCCCCCTGTCGCCGAGCCCCCTCCGCCCTGCGGCCGATGCTTGAGGCCGTAGTAAAGGTTGTCCCCGAGACTCGCCGAGAACAGGGTGACGGTGGGACCGACGAACGAAAGGCGCCGACCGATCACCGCCTCCGGCAAGGTCCGCATGTCGCGCCCGCAAAGGGTGAGTCGACCGCTGGTCGGCTGGAGCAGCCGGCCGAGCAACAGGGCCAGCTCTTCCTTGCCGCTGCCT
Source organism: Alphaproteobacteria bacterium (assembly GCA_046759785.1). Taxonomy (GTDB): domain Bacteria; phylum Pseudomonadota; class Alphaproteobacteria; order JBHICW01; family JBHICW01; genus JBHICW01. Next base: position 2,366 of record JBHICW010000115.1, on the reverse strand, counting down.
CCTGTACCGACGACCGCGACGCGCTCATCAAGACCGAAGGTGACCGAGACCGCATCGACGACCTTCACCTCTTCGTCGACGAGAGAAAGGTTGGCCGCGACATACTCGCCGGCGAGAGGCTGCTCATCAGGCTCCTCCTCCTCGACGGCCGCCTCCCACATGCCAGGCGGCTCGAACTGGCTCGTCACCTGCTCGTACTTGATCCGGGCGTCCGCCTGCATCTGGTAATAGTTGAGCAGCTCCTTCCACGGCGGCGCGAGGTCCTTGTATGCGGCCAGCACGGCTACGAGGGAGCCGAGCGAAAGACGGCCCTGGATCACGAGGTAGCCGCCGATCGTGAAGAAGAAGAACGGCGTGAGCTGGGCAAGGAAGTTGTTCAGGAACTTGATGAAGAACTTCTTGCGGTAGATCTGATAGCGGATGTCGAAGATGCGTCCCAGGCGGTGCGCAAAGTCCGCCAGTTCGTAGCGCGCGGTGTTGTGGGCGTGGATCTCCTGCGCGCCCGACACGGTCTCCGAAATCCGATCCGAGAACTTCCGCACCTCTTTGACGCGGGCCTTGCCCAGCAGATTCACCCGTCGCTGAAGCTTGGGGATGAAATACCCCTGCATCGGATAAAGGGCGACTGCCGCCAACCCCATGAAGGGATCCTGCATGACAATGAAGAAAATGGCGGTCAGCAGTAAGCCGCCCTGGAGGGCGGGGAGGGCGAAGGCGTCGCCGATGAAGCCTCCGAGTGGCTCCACCTCGGCGGTGATCATGGGGATGATCTCGCCCTGCGAGACTTTGCGGAAGTGGGGCAGCGGGAAGCGCAGCACGCGACTGGCGAGTTCGTACCGCAGCCGGCGGAGCATGCGCTCCCCCAACAGCCCTTTGAAGACGTTGATGTAGTACTTGAACCCTCCGTTGATGAACACGAGGGCCAGGAAAACGGCACAAAGGGCGAACAAGAGCGGGAGCTGGTCCAGGGGAAAGAGCTCGAGACCCAGGATCTTCAGAGGCCTGGGATAGTCAGCGGCGTCGCCGCTCAGCGCCTCGTTGACGATAAGCTTCGGTATGTCCAGGGAGGTATAATAGAACGGCAACGCAAGTGACGTCACAAATAAAATGTACAACTGTTGCTTCTTGCTGTACTTTAATATGAACTTAAAGATGCTTTGTTCCATGGGACGCTAGGCCGAGGCGGACCAGTCTGAGCACTTCAACCGTTGCGCGGGCGAGCGGCTCTCAGATTAACCCACCTCAGCCGCAGCGTAAACGGCCGCACCGGCCGGTACGTCGGTAAACTGCCTTTTTTATGGCCCCGCTCTGTGCCATAGTCTGGCGGCGCCAGGAACCGGCGACGCCGGTCATGGGCGCGCAGGAAAGAGTCGCTTGTCGGGCCCGGGAGCTTGCCCTCCCGGGACGGCGGGAGGCGAGGGCCAAGGGCCGCGCGCGAACGCCTTGCCGTCGCCCGGCGCGGAGGGTCCATCGCCAGGGCCGAGGGAAGGGCAGGAATCTGCCGCCGGCGCTTTCAGGCATGGAGCGCGGCTCGCCGTGCGGCACAACAATAGGGAGGACGACGGCGATGGCAACCAAGTTTCCCGGTGGGCCTCGCGTCCTCATCTACAGCCACGACAGCTTCGGCCTCGGGCACCTGAGACGGTGCCGCACCATCGCCCACGCGCTCGTCGAAACCAACAAGAACCTTTCGGTTCTGATCCTCTCGGGCTCGCCGATCGTCGGCAGCTTCGGCTACCGCACCCGGGTTGACTTCGTGCGGATCCCCGGGGTCATCAAGCTGCGCAACGGCGAGTACACTTCACTCAACCTCCAGCTCGACATCGAGGAGCTGCTGGCGCTCAGATCGTCGATCATCCGCCACACCGCCGACGTATTCAACCCGGACATCCTACTGGTCGACAAGGAACCGCTGGGCCTGCGGGGGGAGGTGAAGGAGACCCTGGTAATGCTCAAAGACCGGGGAACCCAGCTGGTCTTGGGCTTACGGGACGTGATGGACGAGCCGGCGCAACTGGCTCCGGAATGGCGCCGCAAAAAGGTCCTGCCCGCGCTTAAGGATCTCTATGACGACATCTGGATCTACGGGTTGCCCCAAGTCTGCGATCCGATGGCCGGAATCGCGGTGCCTCAGTCGGTGCGCAAGAAGGTGACCTTTACGGGCTACCTCAAGCGCGCGCTTCCCGCGAGCCCTTCGCCTAACCGCCCTGCGGTCGAGATCGAGGAGCCGTACCTCCTGGTTACGGCCGGAGGCGGCGGCGACGGCGAGGGGCTGATCGACTGGCTCCTCCGCGCCTACGAAAGCCGCCACGCGCCCCCCTGGCGCGCCCTCCTCGTTTTCGGGCCGTTCATGTCACCCGAGCGTA
>JBHICW010000114.1:0-6080 GCA_046759785.1 Alphaproteobacteria bacterium | reverse complement strand
AGGTAGCGAAGGTAGTCCTCCATCGTCTGGTGGGCGCCCACCCGGTTCAAGGCCCGCACCACAAAATAGGCGTCGCGCAGCCAGCAGAAGCGGTAGTCCCAGTTGCGGCCGCTGTTCTGCGCCTCCGGGATGGACGTGGTGAGCGCGGCGACGATGCCGCCCGTTTCCTCGAAGCTGCATAGCTTCAAGGTGATCGCGGAGCGGATCACCGCCTCCTGCCACTCGTACGGAATGGCGAGGCTCCTCACCCACACCCGCCAGTACTGGCGGGTCCGCTCGAAAAACTCGCGGGCCGTCTCCTTCACCGGCCCCTCCAAGGGTTCGTCGGGCCCCAAGATAAGTGCGATCGGCTCCTCCAGAAGGAACAGCCGCTCCTCGATCACATAGACGACCGGCGTGTTCGTCGTCAGCCGCAGGACCCGCGTCGGATGGACGTAGCGGATGTGGTTGCTGCCGCGGGTGATCTCCGGCCTGTCGGCGCCCCAAGCGAAGACCGGCCGCAGGCGGATTTGGAGCCTGGGCGCACCGTTCAGGGGTCGGACCATGCGCACCAGAGTGAGCGGGCGGGCCCGCCGGCCGCGATGGCTGAACCGGGGGGCGAAGTCCGTGATCTCGACACCGGCGCCGGACTCGTCGAACAGCCGGGTGGTAAGGATTGCGGTGTTGGCGAGGTACGCCTGCTCCGAGCGGGCGAAGCGGTCGAGCCCGATGGCAAAGAAGCCGTGGGCGTTATTCTCGTCGAGCAGGTGGCAGAAGACCGGGTCGCCGTCGAATCTGGGCAGGCAACACCAAACGACTTGGCCCATGCGGTCGATCAGCGCCGCATAGGCGCAGTTGCCGACCAGCCCGAGATCGAGATTCGCCCGCATGGTGATTGCCATCCCCTCGTCGCCGACCTCCGCCAGGAAGGCGTGCCCCCGCCGCCCTTGTGCGAACGGCGCCGGCCTCCCGCGCGTCAAAGTAAGCTTGCAAGTCTTGTAGCAGGAAAGGACGCACACACGCAACGCTACCCTCTGGAAGGCCCGCCGCGTCGCCTTCCCTTCACGGAACGCCAGCTCCACCCGCACCGGCGGGAAAGCGGCCAGAAAGACTTTGGCCCGCCCGGAATCAGGCCCTATTGTGGTCGCCGCCGCGCGCCGCCCTCATGGCCGGTGGCAGCGGTGCGCCAGGGGGAAGGGCGAGAGTCATGGCGGCGAAGGTCCACACGGCTGTGATCGGCGTCGGCTATTTCGGCGCGTTTCACGCCGAGAAGTACGCGCGTCTTGAGCGCTCCGACCTCGTCGCCGTGGCCGACATAGACCGGGAGAGAGCGGAAGCGGTCGCGCGCAGGCTTGCGACCACCCCGGTCACCGACTACCGGGACCTCATCGGGCGGGTGGAGGCGGTGAGCGTCGTCGTCCCCACACCGGCGCATTTCGAGGTGGCGCGCGACTTCCTTAAGAGCGGCGTCCACGTCCTGGTCGAAAAGCCGATCACGGACGAGCTCGAGCAAGCGGACACGCTCATCCGGCTCGCGCGCGCAAAGAACCTGGCCTTGCAGGTCGGGCATCTGGAGCGTTTCGGGGCGGCGCGCATGGCCGTCGACGACTACATCACCGCACCCCTGTTCATCGCCTGCGACCGGATCGCGCCCTTCAAGCCCCGGGGCACCGACGTCAACGTCATCCTGGACCTCATGATCCACGACATCGAGCTCATCCAGAACATCGTGAACCATCCTGTGGACCGAGTGGACGCGATCGGCGCCCCCGTCTTCTCCCCACAGGAGGACATCGCCAACGCCCGCATCCGCTTCACCAACGGCTCTGTCGCCAACGTGACGGCCAGCCGGATCGGCATGAAGAACGAGCGCAAGATGCGGATCTTCCAGCCGGACGCGTACATCTCCGTCGATTTCATCGGCAAGAAGCTGACCGTGGCGCGCAAGGGCAAGGGTTTCGCGCGTCCGAGGATACCGGCGATCCAAGTGGAGGAGCGGAGCTTCGAGGAGGTGGACGAGCTCGAGAAGGAGGTCGAGGCCTTCCTGGAGGCCGTCGTCAGCAGGCGCCCTCCGCTCGTCACCGGGGAGGACGGGCGGCGGGCCCTCGAGACCGCGATGCTGATCAACCAGAGCCTAAGGTGGCGGGCAGAGGCGGCGGGCCGGGAAAGTCCTGACGCGGCACCGGAGGACGCCGCCACGGCGCCTTAGGCCGGTCGAGCTGGCCTAAGGCGCGGTCACCGGGGGGCACGAGCGGCCGCGTCGATCCCCCCGCCTCAAGGCAAGGAGCGAACGATTGGGACTTTTGGTCAACGGCGTGTGGCGCGACGATCGGTACGACACGGAGGCGACGGGAGGCAGGTTCGTCCGCTCGGACACCACCTTCCGCGACTGGATCACGGCGGACGGAGTCTCCGGGTTCAAGGCAGAGCCCGGGCGCTACCACCTGTACGTCTCCCTCGCCTGTCCGTGGGCCCACCGGACGCTCATCGTCCGCAAGCTCAAGAAGCTCGAGGATGTGATTTCGCTATCGGTCGTCGACCCCTCCATGGGGGATGAGGGCTGGGCGTTCAGCGACGGGCCGGGCTGTATTCCCGACACGGCCAACGGCGTCTCGTACCTCCATGAGGTCTACACCGCCGCGAAGCCCGACTACACGGGCCGGGTCACGGTCCCGGTCCTGTGGGACAAGCGCACGCGGACGATCGTCAACAACGAATCGGCCGAGATCATCCGCATGTTTAACGGCGCGTTCGACGCCTTCGGCGCCGCCGAGGTCGACCTCTATCCCGAGCCGCTCAGAGCCGACATCGACGCCATCAACGACCTCGTTTACGAGAACGTCAACGACGGGGTCTACAAGGCGGGGTTCGCGACGACGCAAGCCGCGTACGAGGAGGCCTTCGACGCGCTGTTCCAGGCCCTCGACGAGCTCGAGGCGCGGCTCAAGCGCCGGCGCTACCTCGTGGCCAACCGGATCACCGAGGCCGACTGGCGCCTGTTCACCACGCTGGTCCGGTTCGATCCAGTCTATGCGGGGCACTTCAAGTGCAACCTCAGGCGCCTCGTAGACTACGAGAACCTGTGGAACTACACGCGCGATCTTTACCAGGTGCCGGGCGTGGCCGAGACGGTGAACTTCGACCACATCAAGGGCCACTACTACGGCAGCCACGGCGCCATCAATCCCACCGGCATCGTGCCGAAGGGCCCGGCGCTCGACTTCACCGCCCCGCACGACCGCGACCGTTTCGGCCCAGGCGGAACCTGAGGGAGCCGCGCCGCCCGCCCTCAGCCGCCCCGTTCGCGGGCGAGACGGTAGGCGTAGCTTCCGATCACCTCCACCGCCGAGCGCGCGGCAAGCTGAGCGCCCAGCCCGTTGACGTCGAAGGCCGGCCCCAGGCAAGCCATGTCGAAGCCGGCGAGCCGGGGACCCTGGTCCACCACGAGCCTGAGCGCCCTTAACGTCTCGCGCGCGGTCAGCCCGCCCGGATCCGGGTACTTCTGGGCCGGAAGAAAGGCCGGGTCGACCACGTCGAGATCGAGGGAGAGGTAGACGAACTCGGTTCCGGCCGTGACGGCCTCAACGGCCTCCGTGACGCAGGCCACGATCCCCTTCTCCTCCACCTCCTGCATCGTCCAGTAGCGGATCCCGAGCTCGTGCGCGGCCTCGTGCCAGGCGACCGAGTTCCTCAAGCCTCGGATCCCGATGATCGCCAGGTTCTCGGGCTCAAGATACCCGGCCTCGAGGCAGCGCGCCCACTGGGAGCCGGCCCAGTAGCGGGGCTCCCAGGACAGGTCGAAGTGCGAGTCGAGCTTGATGACGGAGAGCCTGGCCTGCCGCTGGCGGGCGACAGCCCTGACCCCGACATAGGGCACCGTGTCGTCGCCGCCAAGGAGAACCGGCACGGCGTCCCGCCCGATCATCTCCAGAAACCGGTCCGAGGCCGCGTTGAGCGTCTCCTCCGCGGGCGCGCTGTGGTCGACCGGGAGGTTGCCCGCGTCGGCGAGGGCGACGACGTCGGCGATCCGGAACCCCCGGGCGCGCTCCGGAAAGAGACCCCCGCTGTGATCGAGAGAGTAGTAAATCGAGTTTCGGCGGATCTCGTCCGGCGCCTCGTGCGCCCCGCTTCGGGCGTAGATCCGCTCTTGGACCGTGGCCGTCGCGGGAAGGAAGGTCAGGGGATCGCGGATCTTGACGCCCTCATAGGGCAGCCCGACCACGACGACATCCGCGGCCTCGACCTCGGCCAAGGGAGGCGCCTCCATGAACGTCGGCACGTCCCCGTGAAGGACGCGCTTCATCCGCCGATCCACGCGGCTTCCACTCTTCGCCGCGCGCTCGAGCGCGGCGCGAAACTTCGCCTCGATGGTCATCTCGCTTTCTCCTGCGGATTTCCTGAAGAGCTCGCACCCTGCCCGCCCCTCCCCGACCATGGCAAGGCCGTCGTCGGAGCGAGAGACGCTCCCCGCCCCTCTGGGCCGGCGGCGGTGCACGCAAGGGCGTGAGCGGCCTCTCGGACACCCTGCGCGGGCCCAGCCGTCGGGCGGCTCGCGGCGTCGCTTCAGGCCGTCTTGGGCGAGGCCCTTTCAAGCCGGCGCAGGCACGTGATCCGGAGGCCCTTTTCGGCGGCGTACCTCGCCACCGCCGCCGCGACGGGGTGGACCGAGACCATCATGTCCAGCCCGTTGGCGTGAACGATTTCCGTCCGGCTCACCGCGATCGCGACGTGCCCCGGCCAGAAGACGAAGTCGCCCCTCTCGAGGCGCGAGACGTCCAGGTGGTCAAGCGCGAAGCCGAGCGTCGCCGCCTGCATGTCGCTGTCCCGGCGGACCGACATGCCTGCCCGCTCGAGCACCGTCTGGACCAGGCCCGAACAGTCGAGCCCGAGGGTGCTGCGCCCGCCCCAGAGGTAGGGTACCCCGACGAGCCGCTTCGCGGTGGCCACGTAATCGGGCTCGACATGCTCTCTGGGCACGAGGTGGTGCGAGAACACCCATTCGCCGGTGGAAAGGCGGCTGTACTCGCCGTCTGTGTCGGCGACGGCCACCTTCGCGTTCATGCTGAGATGGTCCACCGGCGGCGCCTTCCAGTCGGGCCTCGGCGTGACGAAGGCGCGCAAGTCGCGAACCACGTGGGTGGGCGTGAACGGCCGCCGGCTCAACAGGCGGCTGTCGACGTAGCCCACATAGCCGTCGAACTCGGCCTGACCCCACGACCAGCCGTCGCGCTCGTCATAGACGGTGAAGGTCTCCCCGTAGTGCAGCTCGCTCGCCTGTTCCGCACCCGGGTCGGGCGCATGCCGGAGGGCCGCGATCCCGGCCGCCACCTGGTGCCGGCGTCCCGGCACATAGCGGGGGGCCTTGACCTCTCCCTTCAGGGACTCGGCCGCCAGATCGTCGCGGTAGGGGTGCAGCCGCCGGTCGAGCTCCGTTGACATGGTCCGCGCCTCACCGTGACGAGCTCGGGCGAGGAGCGCAGACAGGACACCCGCCTGTAGCCGCCCCGGGGCCGTCGCCACCGGAGCCTCCGGGCGACACGCACCGCCGCTCACAGACCGAACGCGACGCCACTCTGGACAACGCCGGACACCGTGTCAACGGCGCGGCCCTTGGAAAAGAGGTCATGGGGCGCGAATGGTCCGGGGAACGGCGCGCAGAGATGAAGGATGCTGGGGGCGGAGCCGGAGCCCGCTTCGGGGCTAGGGTATGCACTCATAAAGAGCGGCGGCGTTGGAACTAGAGCTTAGCCCGCCGGTGTCCGCCCGTGACCCATTTCGGACCTTCCGCCCCACCCGGCCCCGGGGTCAGGAACGATCGTAGTTTTCGCTTCCTCGTCTTAGAAAAGGGTGACAGATTTCATCGACCGGCCGGCGTTGGCCGGGTTTGTAGTTGGGGTTGTGCCTATGAAGGTAGCGACCGTTCCTGCGGACCGGCTCGATGCCTCGCTAAAGGGAATCTTGTTCCTGGTTGCCGGCATTGCCATCTTTTCCGTGCAGGACGTCGTCATCCGCTTTCTCAGCGGCGGATATTCGATCTTCGAGATCGTGCTGGTGCGAAGCGTTGTGGCGGTGATCGTCGTCTTGCCGTTGATCAGGCTGGA
>JBHICW010000113.1:0-6098 GCA_046759785.1 Alphaproteobacteria bacterium | reverse complement strand
CCCTTGCCTGCGTCGAGGACCAGTGTCAAGGCGGCAAGCCCCTTTCCGCCGGTGCGAAGCACGTTCGTTGCCCCGATGTTGCCGGAGCCGATCTTGCGGAGATCCCCGAGCCCCGCGAGACGGGTGAGCACCAGCCCGAAGGGGATGGAGCCCAGAAGGTAGCCGACCACCCCTGCCGCGTAGTAAGGCCAGGAGAACGCGAAACCGCCCAGGGGGTCGGGCATCGCTCATTCCTCGAGCCGGTAAACCGTGCGGCCCCCGACAACGGTCATGAGGCACCGCCCCTCCACCGGCCGGCCGTCGAAGGGCGAGTTCTTCGACTTGCTGTGGAACCCCGAGACGTCGATCCGCCAGGGACGGTCGAGGTCGAAGAGCACGAGGTCGGCGGGTGCACCGCGGGCGAGCCGCCCGCAATCGAGCCCCAAGAGCCGGGCCGGGGTGAGCGTCATCGCCCTCAGGACATCGAGGAGCCCCATCGCCCGGTTGTGGTAGAGCGCGAGCGCGAGCGGCAGCAGGGTCTCGAGCCCCACGATGCCGTTCGCGGCATGGGCGAAAGGCACACGCTTGCTATCCTGGTCGTGCGGGGCGTGGTCGGTGGCGATGGCGTCGATGGTGCCGTCCTTGAGCCCCTCCACGGTCGCCTGCCGGTCGGCCTCGGACCTCAACGGCGGCGCCATCTTGGCGAAGGTCCGGTAGTCGCCGACGGCCGTCTCGTTGAGCGCGAAGTGGTGAGGTGCGGCCTCGCAGGTCACGGGGAGCCCGCGGGCCTTCGCGCGGCGCACGGCGTCGACCGCCTCGGCCGTCGAGATATGGGCGACGTGGTAACGCCCGCCCGTAAGTTCGACGAGCCGGATGTCCCGCTCCACCGTCACCACCTCCGAAGCGTTGGGAATGCCGGGCAACCCCAGGCGGGTCGAAATTTCGCCCTCGTTCATGCAGCCCTGGGCGCTGAGCGCGGAATCCTCCGCGTGCTGGATGATGAGGGCGCCGAAGGCGGTGGCGTAGCTCAAGGCCCGTCGCATGACGACGCTGTCGCTCACCGGCAGGCCGTCGTCGCTGAAGGCGAGGGCCCCGGCTTCCTTAAGCATACCCATTTCGGTCAGCTCGCGGCCCTCGAGCCCCTTGGTCACCGCCGCGATGGGGTGGACCTTGACGATCGCCGTTTCCCGGGCGCGCCGCTCGATGAACTGGACGAGGGCGATGTCATCGATCACCGGCTCGGTATTGGGCATGCAGGCCATGGTGGTGACACCGCCCGCCGCCGCCGCGTGGCTGCCGGTGGCAAGCGTTTCCTTGTGCTCGTGGCCGGGCTCGCGCAAGTGCACGTGCATGTCCACAAGCCCCGGCGCCAGGCAGTGGCTCCGGCCGTCGACGACCTCGACGCCCTCCGGCACCCCTTCGTTGAACAGACGCGGGCCCAGATCGGCGATCTTCCGACCGTCGGTGAGGAGCGCCCCGGGCTCGTCCAGACCGCTCTCCGGGTCGAGAAGCCTAGCGTTCAGGTAAGCCACGCGCCCCGGCGGGTCGGCGGCACCCGGGGGCTCGGCGAGGTACTCCCGCATCCGGCGCTAGAGGTTGTGGCCGATCTGGGGGAGGCCGCGGCTCAGCACCTCCACGCAGGCCTGGCGGACGGCGACGCCCAGCTCCACCTGGTCCAGGATCACGCTGCGGGTGATGTCGTCGGCCACCGCGCTGTCGATCTCCACGCCCCGATTCATCGGCCCCGGGTGCATAATCAGCGCGTCCTCCTTCGCGAGCGCGAGCTTGTCGTAGTCGAGCCCGAAGAAGTGGTAGTACTCCCGCTCGGACGGCACGAAGCTGCCCTGCATGCGCTCGGTCTGCAGCCTGAGCATCATGACGATGTCGCAGTGTCTTAGGCCCTCCTTCATGTCGTGGTAGACCTCGACCCCGAGCCGTTCCGCGGCGGCCGGCAGGAGGGTGGGGGGAGCGACGAAACGCACCCGCGCGCCCATCGTCGTGAGCAGGTGGATGTTGGAACGGGCGACCCGGCTGTGCAGGATGTCGCCGCAGATCGCGACCGTAAGCCCCTCGAGGCGGCCACGCCGCCGCCGGATCGTAAGCGCGTCGAGGAGTGCCTGGGTGGGGTGTTCGTGGCTGCCGTCGCCGGCGTTGATGACGGCGCAGTTGACGTGGTCGGACAAGAGCTTCACCGCCCCACTCTCCGGGTGCCGCACGACCAGCACGTCCGGATGCATGGCGTTCAACGTCATCGCCGTGTCGATGAGCGTCTCGCCCTTCTTGATGGAGGTGGTGCTCGCCGACATGTTGATGACGTCGGCTCCCAGCCGCTTGCCGGCGAGTTCGAAGGAGGTCCGGGTGCGGGTGGAGCTTTCGAAGAAGAGGTTGATGAGGGTCCGCCCGCGCAGCAGGTCCTGCTTCTTGTCGGCGCGGCGGTTGAGCGCGACGTACGAGTCGGCGAGGTCGAGGAGAAGGCTGATCTCGCCCGGCGAAAGCCCCTCGATGCCGAGCAGGTGCCGGTGCGCGAAGACGATCGGCGAGGGGGCGGGCGCGGCTTCCATCGACCCGCCACCATTATACGCGCCGTTTGCCCTTGGGCAAGTGAGCGCCCTAGCCTAGGATCGCGAGCACCGCCGGCATGGTGAAGGCGGCGAGAACGGTCGTGGCGGTCACGATCCCGGCCATGAGCGGCGCGTCGCCGCCCATCTGCCGAGCGAGGACATAAGACGCAGGGGCGACCGGAAGCGCCGCGAACAGGATCGCCACCCGCGCCGCGAGGCCGCTCACGCCGAAGGCCGCACAGGCGGCTGCGGCCGCCGCCGGCAGCAGCAGAAGCTTGAGCCCGCTCACCAGGACGATCTCGCGTCGGGCCGCCTTGGCGGCGCTGAGCGAAAGGCCGGCACCGACGCACAAGAGCCCCAGTCCCAAGGCGCCCCGCCCTAGCACCTCGAAGACCGCGTCGACCCCTGCGGGAAGGCCGAGCCCGGTCGCGTTGACGACGATCCCGACCGCGCAGCCAAGTATCAGCGGGTTCTTAAGGATCGACCCGACGAGGTTGCGCCAGCCCGCGGCGCCCTCCCCGCCATAGCGGCTTAAGGCCGCAACGCTCAAGATGTTGCAGGTAGGGATCATCGCGGCCAGGGCGACGGCGGCGAGCGTAAGGCCCGCCTCGCCGTAAAGCGCGAGCGCCGCGGTGATCCCGGCGTAGGTGCTGAAGCGAATCGCGCCCTGGAAGACGGAGGTAAAGGCGGGCCCGTCCATCTTTATGAGCGGGCGCACGAGAAGGACCACGCCGGCGACGAAGAGGAGGGCCGTGATGAGGGCGAGGCCCATGGGTGCCGCGGTGAGGACGTCGAGCCGCGCCGCGGCCAAATTCGCAATCAGCAGCGCCGGAAAGAGCAGGTAGTAGGTGAGCTTCTCCGCTTGCGGCCAGAAAGCGGTGGTGAGAAAACCGGCGGCCTTGAGCCCCCAGCCCAGGGCGATCGTGGCGAAAATGGGCGCCAGCGCCCAGACGATTTCGATCACGGGCGACGGAGCGAGTCGAGGGCGCCCTGGAGGATGTAGGCGGCGGCCACCTTGTCGATGACCTCGGCCCGGCGCCGGCGCGAGAGGTCGGCTTCGATGAGCGTGCGGGTGACCGCGCGGGTGGAGAGCCGCTCGTCCCAGAACGCCACGGCCACGTCGAGCGTGGCGAGGACATTGGCCGCGAATTGGCGGACCGATTTGCAGCGTGGCCCCTCGCTGCCGTCCATGTTCACGGGAAGGCCAACGACGACCCCACCCACGTCGTAGGCCTCGATGATCTCCTTCAAGGCCTCGACGTCGCGGCGGAACCGCGACCGCCGGATCGTGCGCAAGGGCGAGGCCACGACCCGGCTGCCGTCGGACAGCGCCACGCCCAGGGTCTTGGTCCCGACGTCGAGTCCCAACAGACGCTGGTCGGGCCGCAGCCCACGTGCCAGCTCCGCGGGGCTGGTGAGAGGCTTGCCGTCGACCATGGCGGGTGCTAACTTCGCCGCGCGCTTCAGCCCGAAACCCGTGATTTCCTTGGCTTCTCGTTCCCCGTCCGCGGCGGAGACAATGTCACATGTCGATGGATAAAGCCACCGTGGCGACGATCGCCCGGCTCGCCCGAATCGCTCTTTCGGACGACGAGAAGGCGCACCTCGCCAAGGAGCTTTCGAGCATCCTCACCTGGATCGAACGGCTCAACGAGGTCGACACCGACGTGGTGGCGCCCATGGCGAGCGTCGTGGCGATGACCCTGCCCCGGCGCAGCGACGCGGTGACCGACGGCGATATCGCGGACAAGATCGTTGCCAACGCGCCGGAACGGAGGGACGGGTACTTCGTCGTCCCCAAGGTCGTGGAGTGACGGCGGAGCTCACCGACCTCACCCTGGCCGAGGCTCGTGACGGTCTGGGCCGGGGGGCGTTCTCCTCGCGTGAGCTCGTGGAGGCTCACCTTAGAGCGATTGAGGCCGCGCGCTCGCTCAACGCCTTCATCACCGAGACGCCGGAGCTCGCGCTCGAGCAGGCGACGCGGTCGGACGCGCACCGCAGGCGCGGGGAAGCACAGTCCATGCAGGGCCTGCCCGTCGCGGTCAAGGATCTGTTCTGCACCGAGGGTGTGGTCACCACCGCGGGCTCACACATCCTCGGCGGGTTCAGGCCGACCTATGAATCGACCGTTACCGCCAAGCTGTGGGCGGCCGGCGCGATCATGCTGGGCAAGACGAACATGGACGAGTTCGCCATGGGCTCGTCCACCATGACCAGCTACTCGGGGCCGGCCGTTAACCCATGGCGTCGGCAGGGCGACGACACGCCGCTGGTGCCCGGGGGCTCCTCGGGCGGCTCGGCGGCGGCGGTCGCGGCTCGGCTCAGCCTCGGCGCGACGGGCACCGACACCGGCGGTTCGATCCGCCAGCCCGCCGCCTTCTGCGGCGTGGTCGGCAGCAAGCCCACCTATGGGCGCTGCTCGCGCTGGGGCATCGTCGCCTTCGCCTCTTCCCTCGACCAGGCCGGCCCCATCGCCCGCACGGTCCGGGACTGCGCGATCATGCTGCGCGTGATGGCGGGGCATGACGCCAAGGATTCCACCTCGGTCGATCGGCCTGTGCCCGATTACGAGGACGCCTTAGAGGACGGCGTTCGCGGCCTCAAGGTGGGGATCCCAATGGAGTACCGGGTTGAGGGGATGCCCGAGGAAATCGACCGCCTGTGGAGCCAAGGGGTGGCGTGGCTCGAGGCGCAGGGGATGGAGGCCCGGGAGGTGAGCCTGCCGCTCACCAAGTACGCGCTGCCGACCTACTACATCGTGGCGCCCGCCGAGGCCTCGTCGAACCTCGCGCGCTACGACGGGGTCCGCTACGGTCTCAGGGTGCCCGCCGAGACGGTCGACGACATGTACGAGAAGACCCGCGCCGCCGGCTTCGGCGCCGAGGTCAAGCGACGCGTGCTCATCGGCGCCTACGTGCTCTCGGCCGGCTACTACGACGCCTACTATCTCAAGGCCCAGAAGGTCAGGAGCCTCATCGCGCGCGACTTCCGCGACGCCTTCGAGAAGGTGGACGTTTTGCTAGCTCCCACCGCGCCGTCGGCCGCCTTCGCGATCGGCGAGAAGATGGACGACCCTATCCAGATGTACCTCAACGACGTGTTCACCGTGCCGGCGAGCCTTGCCGGGTTGCCGGCGATCTCGGTGCCGGCGGGGCTGTCGCGCGAGGGCCTGCCGCTGGGGCTCCAGCTCATCGGCCGGGCCTTCGACGAGGAGACCGTGTTTCGCGTCGCCGCGGCGCTGGAGGAGGCGGCCGGATTCTCGGCCCGCCCGGCCTTTGCCGATGAAGGTGTGGAGAGTCGGTCGGCCGGCTCAGAGCGCAGCCGGAGGTCGTGGGATCGTGAGCGCGGGAGTCGAGCGGAAGAGCGGCCAAAGGCGAACCGTCCGTCTAAGCGGAAGATGTAGGGTCGCCTCTTGCTGAGCCTGCCGAAGCATGAGGCTCGGGCGGTGCGAGGCGTCGTCTTCCGACCTCATGTATGGACCTTCCCGATCCGTCAAGGGTTTGGGAGAGCGGTGCGACGCACATGTATCCGGCCAGTTGACGGGAGACGTTGCGGCTC
>JBHICW010000112.1:0-6126 GCA_046759785.1 Alphaproteobacteria bacterium | reverse complement strand
CGGTGCCTCTAAGTTTACAATTTGAGTACTTAGTTTGGCGTATTGAGGCGTCGCGCCTTTCCCGGCCAAGCCCGCCGCGTGCGCTCCGAGCACAGCGGCTTTGACGCGGCCGGCACGGGTCAGCCACCTCCGGGGTTCCACTTCCCTGCGTCCTAGAGCCCGAGAAAGCATGGGCCATGCGTTCAGTCCTTTCGGACGCCCTAGCGACGCTCGTGTCGCCTGACGATGGAGCCGTCGCCGATGACGACTTCATCGCGAATATGTGGTGCCATATAAGCACATGTCAAGAAAAAAATGCGTGTTCTCAGTTTATTACTTAATAAATCCGATTTTAAAACAAATTAAGATTGTAAACGATTGCCATATCCGGGGGTCAAGGCGGTCTTTTCGACCGTCTCTGGGTGGAGACCGCCACCGCCTCGTCGAGGGTCGCTCTGCCCTTGGGTGTCGAGCGCAACGACGCGTCGATGTCAGCGGGACGGCCAGGGGGTTTGGCCGCGCATCCTAAAGGCGATGGCGGAGCTTCTCGTGAGGCGTTCGGCACCCGGTGCCGAGGCTCACTGACGGGCGTTCCCGCCCCGTCCCGCGACCGGCTTCGCCTCAGCAGTCAAGGATGGGACGATTCAGACCTCAGACGTTCCGCGTTGCGACGGCGCACACGGCAAACCGCCGGCACCGTTCCATCAGTCCGACAACGGCTGTCGAGACTCCTTGAACCAGGGCCCTGCCAAAGCGTCAGTGAGGCGCTGTCCGCATTCAAATGCCCCTCATCAAGCTGGCGTCCGTTCAAGCGGTCGCCCTCCTACTTGACCAGCTCGACGGTCCCCCGGTGGCTTACGTCGATCGCGTCCATGCAGTCGAGCTGGGTTCCGGCCGTGTGCTCACATTCGATGACCTGATTAAGGAGCACCCGTCCGACGTTGGTGCAGTCGAGGGGCCCAAAGACGAACGACATGACATGGGTTTTGTGCGGCCTGAGACCCGCAAAGTCGACCGTGCCGCGCGACACAATCACGCCGCGGCGATCAAAGAACACCATTTCCGTGTTGAACTTCGCGAACGCGACGTCCGAGCCGTTCTCGATCACGAGGTAGAACCGGCACTCATCACCGTCTTGTTCGAGCTTGTTCAGCTCGATCGACAGGACGGCAGTCGTCGATTGGGCGTTGGACGCCGAGGCCGCCGCGGCGGCCAGCGAGAGCGCCAGAACACCGATCCCCACCGTATATCGAACCATTACAATTCTCCCTGTCGTTGCGAGGCATCATCCCGCGGATGAAGGAAGTCTAGTCGTGCCAACACGTTGTGACATCGACGCGATGGGTTGGCAATGGCGAAAGTGAAAATAGGCGGCCGGCGACCTCGGCGCCTGGCAGGCGGGAAACCTGCATATCCGAGAGCAGGGCGGGGAAAGCCGGATTCACGCCACCAGTCACGCCCAAGTGGCAACGGCTAGTGGAAACGGTCGGCGGCGATCGCGCCCAACTCATTGACTCCCTTGGTGGGCGCTGAGGGATTCGAACCCCCGACCCGCTGATTAAGAGTCAGCTGCTCTACCAACTGAGCTAAGCGCCCCGGGGCGAGGCTGGCGATATAGCAAACGCCGCCGCCTTTGTCGATGGCCGAGGTCGGCGCCGCCGACCCGTGCCGCGGGCGCCTCCTGGCCGCCGGCTCCCGGGAGGCCGCTCGCTCCCTTCGGCAGGAGACGGGATCGGCCAGTCGCGCTTGGGATGGGCGTCAGCCCGGTCGAGCCGTCTCACTCTCTACCCCTCTCCCGCCAGGGGAGGGGCTCTCCCCTCGATGGCCGATGCGGACGGGTCCTCGCCCCGGCGGGTCTGGAGCCGCAGACCCAAGCGCGAGCGGGCGTTCAGACACATTCCCTTTAGGCTCAAGAGGTGACGGCGGGACCCGGCCACCTAGGCGGCCGCAGCGGCGCGACGCGGGATGCGGACGTTGCGGTGAATCCAGACGCTCATCAGGAACCCGAAACTGATGAGGATCGTCATCATCGCCGTGCCGCCGTACGAGATGAGCGGCAGCGGCACCCCCACCACCGGGATGAGACCCGTCACCATGGCGATGTTGATGAAGACATAGAGGAAGAAGGTCGTCGTCACCCCCATGCCCAAGAGCCGCCCGAATTGGCTTGCGGCCCTCACGCTCATCCCGACGCCGTAGACGAGGATGAGCCCGTAGAGGACGAGGAGCGCGAGGGTCCCCACCAAGCCGAACTCCTCGGCCAGCATGGTGAAGATGAAGTCGGTCTGCTTCTCCGGCAGGAAGTTGAGATGGCTCTGGCTGCCGGCCAGGAACCCTTTCCCGAAGATCCCGCCGGAGCCCAAGGCGATCTTCGACTGGAGGATGTGGTATCCGGCGCCCAGGGGGTCCCTCTCGGGATTGAGGAAGGTGAGGATCCGCTCCCTCTGATAGGCATGCATGAACTCCCAGCCCACCGGGATCGCGGCGAGCCCCACGACGAGCGCCCCGCCCATCTGCCACAGCCGTACGCCTGCGAGGACGAAGAGGACGCCGCCGCCCATGACGAGGAGGATCGCGGTGCCCAGGTCCGGCTGACGCAGCACCAGTGCCGCGGGGGCGAGGACCAGGGCCGCCGGCACGACGAGGGAGAGCGGCCGGCGGACCTCCTCGAGCGACAGCCAGTGGAAGTAACGCGCGAGGGCGAGCACGAGGGCAATCTTCATCACCTCCGAGGGCTGGAAGTGGAAAAGCTTGACGTCCACCCACCGCTGCGCGCCCAGCCCGTAGCTGCCAGTGAGCTCCACCGCCACCAAAAGCGCGAGCGCCGCCGCGTAAATGGCATAGGCCGAGTGCAGCCAGACGCGGACGTCGATAAGCGCGATTCCGAACATCAGCCCAAGCCCGACGGCGAACCGCATCATCTGCCGCCAGGCCCAGGGGTCATAGCTGCCGTTCGCCGCCGAGTACAGCATGGCGAAGCCGAGCGACGCCGTGAGACACAGGAGGAGCACGAGCCCCCAGCTCACCTGCCCGAGCTTCTCGCGCAAGGACAGCCGGGGGCGGCGCAGGCTCATCCTGGTCATGGGCAGCTCCTCCTGCTCATGTGCCTGTGAGCCGCGGCCCGAGCCCGGCGATCCCGCCCGGCACGCCGCGCCGCGCGGGGTCGCGGTGCTGAGTCTCGCGCAGGATGTCGCGCGCGACGGGTGCCGCCGCCTTGGATCCGGCGCCGCCGTGCTCGATGACCACGGCCACCGCATAGCGCGGCGCCCGCACCGGGGCGTAGGCCACGAACAGCGCGTGCTCCTGCTCCGCCCAGGGCTTCTCGCGGTCCCCCTCGTGCCCGTCGCGCTCCGGATTGGTGAGCCGGCGCACCTGCGCCGTGCCGGTCTTCCCGGCCATCGCCATCTCCGGCTCCGGGATGCGGGCCTCATACGCAGTGCCTTTGGGATCATTAGTGGCCCTCGCCATCCCTTTCGTCACCACGGCAAGCGAGGCCGGCGAGATCCCGACCGACCCGAAGACAGGCTCGCCCTCGTCGCCGGAGCGCTCGACGGCGCGGCGGGCAAGATGCGGGGTGACGGAGATCCCGCCGTTAGAAAGGCGCGCCGTCATCACGGCGAGCTGGAGAGGCGTCGTGAGGAGGTACCCCTGGCCGATCCCGATGACGAGCGTTTCGCCCTTCTGCCACGGCATGCCCTTGGTCGCGAACTTCCAGCCCGGGGTGGGCACTAGGCCCGGCTGCTCCCCCGGGAGGTCCAGCCCCGAGCGCTCACCCAGCCCAAAGCGCCGCGCCATCTCGGCGATCCGGTCCACGCCCGCGCGCCGGGCGATGTCGTAAAAGTAGACGTCGCAGGACTGGACGATCGCGTCCACCATGGCGAGGGCCCCGTGGCCTCCGCGCTTCCAGCAGTGAAAAGTCCGGTCGCCGACCTCCATGTAGCCGGGGCAGAACACCCGGTGGTTCGGGGTAACGACGCCATTTTCAAGCGCCGCCAGGGCGACGATCATCTTGACGGTCGACCCGGGCGGATACTGGCCGGCCACCGCCCGGTTGAGCAGGGGCGTACGGGGATTGCCGATGAGCACCTGCCAGCTCTCCTGCGACAGGCCCCGGCTGAACGCGTTGGGCTCGTACCCGGGCGTGGAGACGAGCGCGAGCACGTCACCGTTCCTGACGTCGAGGACCACGGCGGCGCCGCTCTCACCCGCGAGCCGCCTAGTGACGTAGGCCTGCAGGCCCATATCGAGGGTGAGGACGAGGTCCTCGCCCGGCCGGCCCTCTCGGCGCGCCACCTCGCGGATGACCCGGCCATAGGCGTTGACCTCTACCCGGCTGTGGCCCGCGCTGCCGCGCAGCGCGAGGTCGTAGGCCTTCTCCACCCCGCTCTTGCCGATCCGGAAGTCGGGCAGCTCCAGAAGCGGATCGCCCGTGAGGTCGGCCTCCGAGACCGGCGCCACATAGCCCGTCACGTGGGCGGCGAGATTGTCAAAGGGGTAGTGGCGGCTCTGTCCCACATCGATGCTGACGCCGGGGAGATCGGGCATATTCACCTCGATGCGGGAGACCTCGGCCCAGGTGAGGTCCTTGCCCACCGTGATCGGCACGAAGCCTCGCTTGCGCCCGGCCTCCCTCAACACCCGGCGCACGTCGTGGTCGCTGATGGGGATGAGCGCGCTTAACGCCTCGAGCGTCTCCTCGACGCTCGGGGTCTGTTCCGGCACCAGCACCACGCGGTAGGTGAGGCGGTTCACCGCCAGCGCCTCGCCGAATCGGTCCACAATCCGGCCGCGCGGCGGCGGCAGCAGGCGAAGGTTTATGCGGTTCTCGTCGGCCAGCAGGGCGTATTGGTCCGACCGGACGACCTGCAGGTCGTAGAGGCGCCCGGCGAGCGCCGCAATGAGCGCCGCCTTGCCCCCCGCAAGCAGGGCCGCGCGGCGGGTGAAAAGCTTGCCGCGGGTGAGGTCGCGGCGCATGTCAGGCCCGGCGCGGCAGGTACGGGTGCGTGCGCGCCAAGAGCCAGGTGAGAGCGGGGTAGACCATGACGGTCAAGAGGAGCTGGCCGACCACCGGCCCCGCCGCCACCACCCCGCCCAGGATCAGCGAGGCCAGCGCCCAGCTCACCGACACCGCCGCCGGCGCAACCAGCATGAACCCCCACCACACCAGGACGAACGACTTGCCGAGGAAGAACCGGCGCTGGGAGACCACCACCCACCGCACCAGTAGGAACACCAGCGCGGTGAGGCCCAAGGGCAGGCCGCTCAGGGCGTCCTGGACGAGGCCCACGAAGAAGGTGGCGACCATGGGCAGGAGGTCCGGCCGGTAGATGCTCCAATAGTAGACGGAGATGAGCGCAAGCGCCGGGGTGATAGGGGCAAAACCCGGGACGGGCACCGGCAAGACGCTCACCACCACGAGCAGCAGGGTGAGCGCGAAGGGGGTGAGGCCGCGAACGACCCTCTCGAGCCGCTGCCGGAAGGCGACCTTCACCACAGGGGGCCGGCCTGCCCGGCCTCGCGGGTCTTGGGCAAGACGCCCGCGAGCGCATAATCGAGCACCCGGATGTAGCCCAGCCGGTGCCATTCGACGAAGGGCTGCACGCGAAACCCCTCCTCCGCCACCGATTCGACGACCCCGATGGCGAGGCCGGGCGGCAGCATCCCACCCTGGCCCGAGGTAACGATGCGCTCGCCTGGCTGCACGCGGGCACCGTCGGGAAGGAAGGTGAGCCGCAGCAGGTCGGAGTTGTCGCCGGCAAGGATCGCCGGAGTCCGCGTGGGCTCTACCACCACCGGAACGCGCGAGTTGAGGTCGGTGAGAAGGAGGATGCGGGCCGTCCGATCCCCCACCTCCACCACCCGCCCGACCAGACCATCCGCTGTGACGACCGCCTGCCCCTTGGCCACGCCCTCGCGCGCGCCTGCGTTGATGAGAACCGTGCGCACGAAGGCGCTGCCGGCGTCGGCGATCACCCGCCCGGTGACGAAGGCGGTGCGGGGCTCCGCTACCGTGTTAAGTATCGCCTTCAAGCTAGCGTTCTCGTGCTCCAGCCGCCGCGCGACGACCTCCCAGTGGAGGAGCCGCCGGTTGTCCTCGCGCAGGCGTGCGTTCTCGGTGCGCATGTGAAAGAATTCATCCACGGCCCC
>JBHICW010000111.1:0-6187 GCA_046759785.1 Alphaproteobacteria bacterium | reverse complement strand
CGCCGGGTCCACCGGCGCAAGGCATTGCCCGCGCCTGGCCCGGACGGCAAGATGGATGCAGAAGGCACGAGCCCGGGGGTAGGGAAGCGGTGCGCGATCCTGTCAAGGCCCAGTACGAGGCCTACCCGTACCCTGAGCGGGACCCGGCCGAGGAGACCCGGCGGCTCATTGTCGGTTCGCCCAGCCACCTCCTCGAGGTCAACCACTACGTCTTCGGCGGCCGGCGGGACTTCGCGCGGCCCTTCCGGGCGCTCATCGCCGGCGGTGGCACCGGCGACGGGACGATCATGCTGGCGCAGCAGCTCGCCTGGCGGGGCTCGCCGGCGGAGGTCGTCTATATCGACGTCTCACGCGCGGCCATGCGCATCGCCGAGGCCCGGGCGCGCGCCCGCGGGCTCAAGAACGTCCGCTTCCTCCATGGCTCTCTCCTCGACCTCACCAAGATGGGTCTCGGCCGCTTCGACTACATCGACTGCTGCGGGGTCCTGCACCACCTCCCCGATCCCCGGCAAGGGCTGAAGGTGCTGGGTGGAGCGCTCGCCGAGGACGGCGGGATGGGCGTCATGGTCTACGGGGAGCTGGGCCGTACCGGTGTCTATCACATGCAGGCGATGCTCCGTTTGCTCACGCGTGATGGGGAGCCGGACAAGGCGCGGCTCGCCCTCGCCCGCCGGCTTTACCAGGGGCTCGGGCCGACCAACTGGCTCAAACGGAACCCGTTCGTCGGCGACCACCGGCAGGGCGGCGACGCCGGTCTTTACGACCTGTTCCTCCACAGCCGCGACCGCGCCTATCGCGTGCCCGAGGTGGCCCAGCTCGTGGCCTCCGCCGGGCTTGAGATCACGGCGTTCATCGTGCCGGCGCGTTACGACCCCGCCACCTACCTCACGGACCCCGAGCTCAAGGGCCGCGCCGCACGGCTACCCTGGATCGAGCGCTGTGCCCTCGCCGAGCTCCTGGCCGGCAACCTGAAGTCCCACGTGTTCTACACGGTCAAGGCGGGCCGGGCGATGCAAGCCGTGGCCCGACCCGACGGCGCGGACGCCACGCCGGTACTGCGGGAGGCGGACGGGCCGGCGCTCGCCCGCGGTCTCGAGAAGGGCGCCCGGCTGGCGATGGACTTCGACGGCGTCAAGGTGCGCTACGCGCTCCCCGCCCTCGCCCCGGCGATTCTCAAGGCCATGGACGGCCGCCGCAGCCTCGAGGAGATCCACCGCGCCCTCGCCTGCGATGGAGGGCCCGACCGCGCCGGCTTTAAGGCCGCGTTCGACCGGCTCTACGCCGTCCTCAACGGCCTCAACGTGATGCTCATCGCCTACCCATCCGACACGACCGGCTGAGGTACTTTCGCGGCAAGGCTACGGGCGCCGTGGGGTAGGACGGGACGACGCGCGACCGCTGCGCCTTCAGTCCCGCTCTGCCGGTACGCGTTGAGAGGTCAGGGCGCGTCCGCTATGGGCGCGGCCTTAAGCTCCCCGACCGCCTGGCGGATGACTTGGGCCGCGGCGGTGAGCTCGAGTGAGGCCATGACGAAGCCCACCACGAGGTCGGGCCAGGGCGTGCCGGTCGCGAACACCGCGCTGGCGGCGACGAGGACGGCGAGATTGCCCAGCGCGTCGTTGCGGCTGCACAGCCAGGCGGAGCGGACGTTGCTGTCCCCCTTCCGATAGCGGAAGAGCAAGAGCGCGCTCGCGACGTTGGCGCCGAGCGCGAGGAAGCCCACCGCGCCCATGGTGACCGCGCTGGGCATCCCCTGGACAAGGGCGCCGTCGATGGTGTTGACCACGACCCAGACGCCGAAGACGCCCATCGTGGCCCCCTTCATGAGGCCGGCCGAGGCCCGCCACCTGAGCGACTTGCCGAGGACATAGAGGCTGATGGCGTAGGCCACGGCGTCGCCCAGGAAGTCCAGAGCGTCGGCCTGAAGCGAGACCGAGCCAGCGACGAGGCCCGCGCCGCCCTCGACGACAAACATCCCAGCGTTGATGACAAGGACGGCAGAGAGCCTGCGCCGGTAGGCGCCGTCGGCGTGGGCGGCGTCGCCCTCGCGGGCTTGGCCGGAGCCCGACACTCAGACCTCGACTGCCTCTTCCTCCGGCTCGCCGACGTGGGCCGTCATGTCCTTGAGGACGCGGCGGATGTGCTCGTCCGCCGCCCGGTAAAAGACGTGCTTGCCGCGCCGCTCAGCCCTCAAGAGCCGCGCCGCACGCAACAGCCTCAGATGGTGACTGACGAGCGAGAGCGACAGGTCGAGGCGCTCGGCGATCTCCCCCACCGAGACCGCTTCGTCCAGGCAGATAAGAACGATCCTGAGGCGCGTGGGCTCGCCGACGAGCCGAAACGTCTCCGCCAACTCGGCGGTCTGGTCGTCGCTCGGCATCGCGTAGCGTGGCGCGCTCACTGTCAACGAAGCATCAATTGAACAATTGTTCCATTATCATCATCCCTATAATCGTTGTCAACCCGGTTGTCGAAAGCCCCAAGAGGAGAGGCGGGAAAGCCTGGCGCGGGAGGACCGACGAGAGGCGCTGGGTGCCGCCGGGGCAGAGCGCCGACAGGAGCCGGCTCCCTTGCACCGGACAGGCACCCGTGCCCATCCGCCAGCACGATCGAGCGCGGCGGCGTCTCGCGCGACTGGGCGGTGCGTACAGGGAACGCTCCCTGCGCCGCCGAGGGCGGACGCGCCGAGCACCCTTCGTCAATGTCGCAAGGCGAGACCTGAGCCCGCCAGTTAACCCGCTTGCGCGGCCGCCACCGGGGTGGGGCGCCGGGTAGGGCTCCTCAAGTGCTGAGTTCCGAGAGGTCCTTGAAGAGTTCCAGCGCCTCGGGGTTGGCGAGCGCGTCGACGTTCTTCACAGGACGGCCGTGGATGACGTCGCGCACGGCCAGCTCCACGATCTTGCCGCTGATCGTGCGCGGGATGTCCTCAACCTGGACCACCTTCGCCGGCACGTGCCGGGGGGTGGTGTTTTCCCGGATCTGCCGCTTGATCGTGGCGATAAGCTCGTCGTCGAGCTCGAGCCCCGGCCTGAGCTTGACGAACAGGACCACGCGCACGTCACCCTCCCAGTCCTGGCCGACCGCGATGCTCTCCAGCACCTCGTCGAGCTGCTCCACCTGTCGATAGATTTCGGCGGTGCCGATTCTGACGCCGCCAGGGTTCAGCACCGCGTCGGAACGGCCGTAGATGATGAGCCCGTCGTGCTCGGTGAGCTCGGCATAGTCGCCGTGGTGCCAGATCCCCGGGGAGATCCCGAAGTACGCGGCCAGGTACTTCTTGTCGCCGGGGTCGTTCCAGAAGCCCACCGGCATCGAGGGGAAGGGCGCGGTGCAGACGAGCTCGCCCTTCTCTCCGCGAACCGGGCGGCCCTCGTCGCTAAAGATCTCGACGCCCATCCCGAGGCCGCGGGTCTGCAGCTCGCCGCGGTAGACCGGCCCGGTCGGGTTGCCGAGGGCGAAGCAGGAGATGATGTCGGTGCCGCCCGAGATCGAGGACAAGAGGATGTCCTCCTTGATGTCGCGGTAGACGAAGTCGAAGCTCTCGGGCGCCAAGGGCGAGCCCGTCGACAGGATCGCCTTGAGGTGCGAGAGGTCGTGGGTACAGGCGGGTTTGAGCCCCGCCTTCTCGACCGCGGCGATGTACTTGGCCGACGTGCCGAAGACGGTCATTCGCTCCTCTTCCGCCATGTCGAACAGGACGTTGCCATGCGGGTGGAAGGGCGAGCCGTCGTAGAGGAGCACCGTCGCCCCTGAGGCCAACGCGCTCACCAGCCAGTTCCACATCATCCAGCCGCAGGTCGTGAAGTAGAAGAGGCGGTCGCCCGGCTTCAAGTCGGTGTGGAGCAGGTGCTCCTTCTGGTGCTGGATCAGCGTTGCCCCCGCCCCGTGGACGATGCACTTGGGGATCCCGGTGGTGCCGGACGAGTACAGGATGAATGCCGGCTGGTCGAACGGGAGCTGGGCGAAGGCAGGCCCGCCGCTTGGCGCCGTGAAGTAGTCGTCGAACATCACCGCGTTGTTGACGCCCCTAAGGTTCGGCTTCTCGCGCACATAGGGCACCACCACGACCCGGCCGATCTCGGGGATCTCGCGCAAGATCCCCTTGACCCGCTCGAGGCTGTCGATGCGCTTGCCGGCGTAAACGTAGCCGTCGGCGGTGAGGAGCACCTTGGGCTGGATCTGGCCGAACCGGTCCAGCACCCCCTCGACGCCGAAGTCGGGGGAGCAGGAGGACCAGATCGCCCCGAGGCTCGTCGCGGCGAGCATGCCGACGACCGTCTCTGGGATGTTGGGCATGTAGCCGACCACCCGGTCGCCCGTGCCCACGCCTTCCGTTCTGAGCGCGCGCGCGAGACGCGCCACCTGCTCGTGGAGCTCGGCGAAGGCGACGTGGCGGCGCGCGCCCGTCTCGCCCCAGAAGATGAGGGCGGGGGCGTCGTCCCGCCTTTTCAGCAGGTTCTCGGCGAAGTTGAGCTCGGCGCCGGTGAACCACCTTGCGCCCGGCATCTTGTCGCCGTCGACGAGCACTTCGTCCCACCCGCGCGAGGCGACGATGCCGGCGAACTTCCAGACGCTGGGCCAGAACTTTTCAGGCGCCTCGACCGACCAGCGGTAGAGCGCCGCGTAGTCGGGGAGACGGACGTTCCAGTCCTTCTCCACCGCCTCGCGGAAGGCGGTGATGTTGCTCTCTCTGACCCGCTCGGGCGAAGGGGCCCATAGGGGGGCCGTCATGGCACCCACCTCCCGCGCTCGTCTCCGACGGCTCTACACGGCCTGGCGGAACGGAGTCACCTCGATCTTCTGCCAGACCTTCCCGGTCACGTAGGGGTCGCGCTCGAGCCAGGCGTCGAGCTCGGCTCGGGTCGGGAACTCGACCACGCAGGCGGAGCCGATCATGCGGCCGTCGTCGTCGAGGAGGGCGCCGCCGCAGATCATTCGGCCCTGGTCTTTGAGCACGCGCACTTGCTCGAGGTGGGCTTGGCGGGCGGCCTGGCGCCGCGCCGGCGCTTCGGCGTCGGTTCCGTCGTAGGCGACAACGAGGTACTGCATACGCTTCTCCCCACGTTTGACGCGTCCCATTATCCCCGGGCGAGGCTCGGTTGCCCAGCGGGTAGCACATGGCAGCCCCGCCCGCAGTGCGCTGGTGGACAGCCAGAATTCCCCTTAAGTTTCCTGACGATGCCGCCGTCCCCCGCGATGCTCGCCGCCGCTTCGTCCTCGGACCCCGTGCGCGGGGCCCTCTGGATGCTGGGCGCCTGCTCCCTCTTCGCCGCGATGATCGCGATCATCCGCCATGTTTCGGGCGAGCTCCATCCCTTGGAGATCGTGTTCTTCCGCAACTTTTTCGGGCTCCTCGCGATGGCGCCGTGGCTCACGCGACACGGGCTTGCGGCGCTCAAGACCGAAAAGCTGCCACTCTATGGGCTCAGGGCGATGGCCGGCCTCGCCGCCATGGCGGCCTGGTTCTACGCCTTGAGCCGGATGCCGCTCGCGGACGCCGTGGCGGTGAGCTTCACCGCCCCCCTGTTTACGACGATCGCGGCGCTGCCGATCCTCGGCGAGGTGATCCGCGTGCGTCGCGTCTCCGCGTTGCTCCTCGGCTTCGCCGGCGTGCTCATCATCCTTCGTCCGGGGCTCAAGGCACTGACAACCGAATCGGTGCTCGTGCTCTTCTCGGCGGCGGCGATGGGCCTCAGCATGGTGCTGATCCGGCTCCTCGCGCGCACCGAGTCGACCGGCACCATCGTGACCTACATGGTCCTGATGCTCACGCCGCTGTCCCTTATCCCGGCCCTGTTCGTGTGGCAAACGCCGAGCCTTGCGGCGCTCGCCTGGCTGGTGCTCCTGGGCATCGCCGCTACCCTTGGGCACCTATGCTTGACACGCGCCTTCGCGAGCGCCGAAGCGACGGCGGTGGCGCCCTTCGACTTCGCCCGCCTGCCGATCATCGCCGTCATCGCGTACCTGGCGTTTGACGAGCGGCCCGACCTCTGGACCTGGGTGGGGGCGACGGTGATCGTGGTCAGCACGGTGTACATCGCCCACCGCGAGGCGGTCTTGCAGCGCGCGGTCACCGTGCCGTCCTCCGCCACGCCTGCCGTCCCGCCGCCCGGCGCCCGCCCGGGCGTGGCGCCAAGGCGCGAAGGGACGGACTAGCGCAGCGGGCAGGCCGCACGGGTTGAGATCA
>JBHICW010000110.1:0-6298 GCA_046759785.1 Alphaproteobacteria bacterium | reverse complement strand
GAGCCAGCGGCCAGAAAATGTCGGCTGGGCGGTGGGCCATGCCGTCACGCTCGGCGTGTCCGGGGCAAGCGGATCGCGACCGACAGGGCGTGTGCTTCGAGCCCCTCGGCCCTGGCGAGGGCCACCGCTGTCGGCCCGAGCGCGGCGAGACTGCGAGCATCGCACCGCACAAGCGTGGTCCGCTTGAGAAAGTCCAGCACCGACAGGCCGGAGGCGAAACGCGCGGTCCGCGCCGTAGGAAGGACGTGGTTCGGCCCGGCTACGTAATCGCCTACGGCCTCGGGCGTGAAGCGGCCGAGGAAGATGGCGCCTGCGTTGCGCACCGCCTCCGCGAGCGGCTCCGGGCGGGCAATTGCAAGCTCCAGGTGCTCCGGTGCGAGCCGATCGACCAAGGGTACGGCTTCAGCCAGCCGCCGGACCACGATCACCGCACCGTGGGTTTCCCAGCTTGCGCGGGCCACCTCCGGGTGGGGCAGCCGACGCAGGTGCTCCTTCGCCGCCCGCACGACGGCGTCGCCGAAGTCCTGGTCGTCGGTGATTAGGATCGCTTGGGCGGCCGGGTCGTGCTCCGCCTGGGCTAGGAGGTCGGCGGCGATCCAGGTGGAGTCGTTCCGGGCATCGGCAACCACGACCACTTCCGATGGCCCGGCAATGAGATCGACCCCGACGACCCCGAACACCTGCCGCTTGGCCGCGGCGACGTAAGCGTTGCCGGGACCCACGATCTTGTCGACCGGGGCGACCGTCTCGGTGCCGAAGGCAAGGGCGGCGATCGCCTGCGCGCCCCCGATCCGGTAAACTTCGTGCACCCCAGCGAGGCGCGCGGCTGCGAGGACCGCCCCATCGAGCCGGCCGTCAGGAGCCGGGACCGCCATGACCAGACGCTCCACGCCAGCGATCTTCGCGGGCAGAGCGTTCATCAGTACGGAACTGGGATAGGCGGCGCGGCCGCCGGGAACGTACAGGCCGACCTCGGCGATCGGCGTCCAGCGAGCGCCCAGCCGCGCCCCGGTGCCGTCGCGGTAGGCGAGCGTGGTCGGGAGCTGGCGCCGGTGGAACGCCTCGATCCGCCCCGTCGCCATCTCCAAGGCGGTGCGCGTCTCCGGCGGGCAAGCGGTGACGGCCGCCTCGATCTCGTCGTCGTCGACGCGCAGCGATCCGGGCTCAAGCTCCAGGCCGTCGAAGCGCCGACTGTAGTCGATGACGGCCGCGTCCCCGCGGGCGCGGACGTCCGCCAGGATGGCGGCGACGGCCGCCTCCACATCGGGCGCACCGCCCTTCCGCGCCTGGACTAGTTCGGTGAAGGCCTCGGCGAAACCCGGGTCTCCGGCGTCCAGCCGACGGGGCATCGGCGGCCCTAGGGCGGCGGCCGGCCGCGACCTAGGGCCGCGGTCACCACTGGTCCGTTCGGTGATGGTTGGGCCTGAGCGTCGCCGGCCAAGGCTCGCTCATTTCCTCGAGACGGCGGGCGATCGTGTCCGCCCCCCGGCGGGTGCCGCCGCCAGCCGCGCAAAGCAACGTGATCGACACCCCACCCTGCGGCGTGCGTTGGCTGGCGATGGTCAAGAGATCCAAGGACTTGGGTAACGCCGCGCGGTTGAGCCCGCGGAGCCTCACCACATTGACGCGGACCGGCGCACCGCCGTTCCTCCTTGAGATACGTCATGTCCTTGAGGTCATCGGCCTTGGGGTGGAGCGTAGCGCTCTCCCCGCTCCAGACACAAGCCCCCGCGGGCCTGGGCTTGACAGCGACGGCAAGGTGGGGAGACTGTCGCCCCCGCCACCGCCTCAGGTCCAGTCATTCCAGCCGCCAGCGGCAGCGACGGGGCGAGCCGTGTCGGACGCCGGTCTCTCCTCCTCCAAGGTCCGGAGCGAGCGGCCAGGGAAACTCGGCGAAAGGTGAATCGAGATGTCGCCCGAGACAGCCCACCCGGTGATCCGCCTTGCGCTGCCCAAAGGGCGCATGCAGGAAGGTGTGTTCGCTCTTCTGGCCGACGCCGGGATCACGGTTCGGGTGGGCAACCGTGAGTACCGGCCCACCCTATCGCTTCCCGGTTTCGACGCGAAGCTCCTGAAGCCCCAGAACATCGTCGAGATGTTGCACCTCGGGTCGCGCGACCTTGGCTTCGTGGGCGCCGACTGGGTCGCTGAGCTCAAGGCTCAGGTGGTGGAACTCCTTGACACCGGCCTGGATCCGGTGCGGGTCGTGGCGGCGGCGGCGGCCGACGTGCTTGTAGACGGCCGCTTGCCCAAGCGCCCGCTCGTCGTCGCGTCCGAGTACGAGCGCCTGACTCGCCGTTGGCTGCGAAAGAAACGGCTTGAGGCCACCTTCGTACGCTCCTTCGGCGCCACCGAGGTGTTCCCGCCGGAGGACGCGGACTGCATCGTGGACAACACGGCGACCGGCGCCACGCTCGAGCAAAACGGCCTTGAAATTGTGGACGAGCTGATGGCCTCGTCGACCCGGCTCTACGTCAACCCGCGGGTGCTGGACGATCCCGCGCGCCGCGACGCGGTAGAGCGGTTCGTGCTTCTCTTGAAGTCGGTGCTGGAGGCGCGCAAGCGGGTGATGGTCGAGGTCAACGTCCCGGCGGAGCACCTCGAGTCGGTGATTAAGGTGCTGCCCTGCATGCGCGAGCCGACCATCGCCCCGCTCCACGGCGAGGCTGGCTACGCGGTGAAGGCGGCGGTGCCCCGCGATGACCTGCCGCGCCTGATACCCGAGATCAAGGCACGCGGCGGGACCGACGTGGTGGTCACGGCGCTCGCCCAGATCGTCCCGTGACGCGCGTCTCCTCACTTGCCGGCGGGACTGGAGGTGGGGCGCCATGACCACGCGTCAGGCCCAGATCAACCGCCGCACGCGGGAGACAGAGATCGAGGTGGTCCTCACCCTCGACGGCGAGGGTCTGAGCGAGGTCACAACAGGCCTTCCCTTCCTCGACCACATGCTGAAGGCGCTTGCTCGCCATGCGCGGTTCGATCTGAAGCTCGCCTGCCGCGGCGACCTTGAGGTGGACGACCACCACACGGCGGAAGACTGCGCGCTCGCGCTCGGGGCGGCGGTGGACCAGGCCTTGGGGGAGCGACGCGGGATCGCCAGGTTCGGTTACGCTTATGCGCCGCTCGACGAGGCGCTCGCCCGTGTCGTCATCGACCTTTCGGGCCGGCCCTACGCCATGGTCGATCTGGGGCTCCAGCGCGACGCGCTTGGGGGCTGGGCCGCTGAGAACATTGCCCATTTCTTCCGCTCGTTCGCGACCGCGTCCCGGGCCGCGTTGCATGTAGAACTCCTTCGCGGCATCAACGACCACCACCGTACGGAGGCGGCGTTCAAGGCGTTGGCGCTTGCGCTTCGCCAGGCCGTTGCGCACGACGGCGGCGCCAGCGTCCCCTCTACGAAGGGCGTGCTTTGAGCCGCCAAGGGGAGGTTTTGGTGGTGCCCACCGGCACTGCCAACCTGGCGTCGATTGTGGCGGGGCTCGAACGAGCCGGCGCGACGCCGCGGCTCATTCACTCCGCCGACGAGATCGGCCGGGCGGCGCGCGTGGTGCTACCCGGGGTGGGTGCGTTCGCTGCCGCGATGGGGCAGCTTGAAGGCGACGGCGCGGCCGCGGCGCTCGTCGAGCGCGTCCGCGCAGGGCATCCGACGCTGGCGGTCTGCCTCGGGCTTCAACTCCTTTGCGAGGAAAGCGAGGAGAACCCCGGCGTGGCCGGCCTCGGCGTCGTGCCAGCCCGGGTGTCCCGCTTTCCCGCCACGGTCCGCGTACCACAGCTGGGCTGGAATCTGGTTGAGCCCGAGGCGGGCTGCCGGCTTCTCAGGCCGGGCCACGCCTATTTCGCGAACTCTTACCGACTGGCTGCGACACCGCCAGGCTGGCGTGCAGCCCGCGCCGACCACGGTGGCCGTTTTGTGGCGGCGCTCGAGCGGGGCGCCGTCCTCGCCTGCCAATTCCATCCCGAACTCTCAGGTTCCTGGGGCCAGGAGCTTCTTAAGCGCTGGCTCGCGGCGGGCAACGCCGGGGAGGCGGCACCGTGCTGACGGTCCGCGTTATCCCGTGCCTCGACGTGCGCGACGGGAGGGTGGTGAAGGGCGTGCGGTTCTCGAGGCTCAGGGATTCGGGCGACCCGGCCGAGCTCGCGGCGGCCTACGAGGAGCAGGGCGCCGACGAGCTGGTACTGCTCGACGTGACCGCCACCCCAGAGGGCCGGCGGACCCGCCTGGACACGGTGCGCAGGGTGCGGCGCGCGCTCAGCACCCCGCTCACGGTGGGCGGCGGCGTCAAGGGCACGGAGGACGCCGGCGCCCTCCTCGAGGCCGGGGCCGACAAGGTTGCGGTCAACACCGCCGCGGTCAGGCGGCCGGAGGTGGTGTCCGAACTCGCCAAGCGCTACGGCAGCCAGTGCACGGTGCTCTCCATCGACGCGGCCGCTACACCCAGGCGCGGTTGGGAGGTGGTGGTTAGCTCAGGGACCGAGCGGACCGGGTATGACCCGGTCGGCTGGGCGAATGACGCGGTCGCGCGCGGGGCCGGGGAAATTCTCGTTACGAGCTGGGACCGGGACGGGACCCGCTCGGGCTACGACCTCGCGCTCATTTGCGCCCTCGCCAAGACGGTGCCCGTCCCCGTGATCGCGTCGGGCGGAGCGGCCGGCCCGCCGCACCTGCTCGACGCGATTCGCGCGGGCGCAGATGCGGTGCTGGCGGCGTCGATCTTCCACAACGGCGATGTGACGGTCGGCGAGGTGAAGCGCTTCCTTGCCGCAAACGGGGTGAAGGTCAGGCCGTGATTGTTCCGTCGATCGACCTCATGGGGGGCCATGCGGTCCAGCTCGTCGGCGGTCGCGAGAAGGCCCTTGATGCGGGAGATCCCCGGGCGATCGCCGAGCGCTTTCGGCTTGCGGGCGAGATCGCGGTCGTCGACCTCGACGCGGCGCTCACCCGCGGCTCGAACGCCGAAGTGGTGCGGGAGTTGGTACGCCTCGCCCCCTGCCGCGTCGGGGGTGGGATCCGTGACGCCGAGACGGCGTGCGCATGGCTCGACGAGGGAGCGGTCAAGATCGTCCTGGGCACCGCGGCCGAACCCGATCTCTTGAGGCGCCTGCCGCGGGAGCGGGTCGTCGTCGCCCTCGACGCGGCCGCCGGCGAGGTCGTCGTGGATGGCTGGCGGCGGCGGACGGGGCGCCGGGTCGCCGAGCGCATGAAGGAACTCGACGGCCTCCAGGGCGGCTTCCTGGTCACCTTCGTCGAGCGGGAGGGGCGCATGGCGGGCGTGGACCTCGCCCGCGTACGCGAGCTCGTCGCCGCGGCTGGCGATTCCCGGCTCACCGTCGCCGGCGGCATCGTCACCGCGGACGAGGTGGCAGCGCTCGACCGGCTGGGCGCGGACGCCCAGGTGGGGATGGCGCTCTACCGGGGGCGGTTGGATCTCGCCGAGGCGATCTCTGCCCCGCTCACCTCCGACCGCCCGGACGGCCTGTGGCCCACGGTCGTCGTGGACGAGCAAGGCAAGGCCCTGGGGCTCGCCTGGTCCGACCCCAAAAGCCTCCGCGAGGCCGTGCGCACGCGCCACGGGGTCTACCACTCGCGCACGCGGGGGCTGTGGGTGAAGGGCGCAACCTCCGGGGCCGGCCAGGACCTCTTGCGGGTCGAGCTCGACTGCGACCGCGATGCTCTTCGCTTCACCGTACGCCAGCACGGGTCCGGCTTCTGCCACCTCGGAACGCGGACCTGCTGGGGGGACGACAGGGGGCTCACCGTTCTCGCCCGCCGGCTCTGGGCCCGGCGCGACAGCGCGCCGCCCGCCTCCTACACCCGGCGCCTCCTCGACGATCCCGGACTGTTGCACGCCAAGCTTCTGGAGGAGGCAACCGAACTCGCCGGCGCTCAAGCGCCCGAGGACGCGGCCCACGAGGCCGCCGACCTCTTTTACTTCGCCCTCGTCAAGCTGGTCCGTGCCGGCGTCAGCCTCGAGGAGGTGGAGGCCGAGCTCGACCGCCGGGCGCTCCGGGTATCTCACCGCCCGGACGAGCCGAAGGCCCCTTCTCGCGCGCGGTCCTGATGTGTTGTTAGCGCGTCTCGCGTCTGGGCACGACCGGCCTGCCCGCTCTCGACGAGCCGGGAATCGGACCGTTTCCCGGGGCCGCTTTCCCAAGGGGCGACCAGCGCATGCAGCTCTTCGAACCCGTTGAGGAAGCGCACGAGGTTGGCGCCGAGGCTCGGTTCTCAGAGAACGAGCTAGACCGGCCGTGCGGCTGGACGGGTCGCTCGGGCAGCACCGCCCGCACCCGGCGGCGG
>JBHICW010000109.1:0-6360 GCA_046759785.1 Alphaproteobacteria bacterium | reverse complement strand
GTCACCCGAGCTCAACTCTCTTTCTCGACGCCCTGCTTCATGGCGCCGAGCCACGTGCTAGTGCGTAATTGCGCAGAAGCGCGGATCAAATTTCACCCCCTCTCCCTGGCTCCCTCCCACGACGGGGAGGGGAAATCTGCTAGCGATTTCAGGAACTTGGCCCTCCCCCTTGATGGGGGAGGATCGACGGCGGGGGCATCCGCCGTCGATGGTGGGGGTGATACGCGGATTTACCTAGCTAAGCGCTAGGCGGTTCGCCGCTCTGCCCGCTTGCGGGCCCGGTCGCGCTCGAGATAGCGGGCGAGGTACTGGCCGGTGTAGCTTGCGGGCACGTGGGCGACGTCCTCGGGCGTGCCTTCGGCCACGATGAGCCCGCCCTTGACGCCGCCTTCCGGCCCCAGGTCGATGATCCAGTCGGCCGTCTTGATGATCTCCAGGTTGTGCTCGATCACCACCACCGTGTTGCCGGCGTCGACCAGCGCGTGGAGCACGTCAAGAAGCTTCTTGACGTCCTCGAAGTGGAGCCCGGTCGTGGGCTCGTCCAGGATGTAAAGGGTGCGCCCCGTCGCCCGCCGCGAGAGCTCCCTGGCCAGTTTCACCCGCTGCGCCTCGCCGCCCGAGAGCGTCGTCGCCGGCTGCCCGATCTTGATATAGCCCATCCCCACGCGCTGGAGGGTGTGAAGCTTGTGGCGGATCGCGGGGACGGCCTGGAAGAACGTCGCGCCTTCCTCAACCGTCATATCAAGGACGTCGGCGATCGACTTGCGTTTAAAGGTAATGTCGAGAGTCTCCCGGTTGAACCGCCGGCCCTTGCACTCGTCGCACTGGACGTAGATGTCGGGCAGGAAGTGCATCTCGATCTTGATGAGCCCGCCCCCCTGGCAGGCCTCGCAACGGCCGCCTTTCACGTTGAAGGAGAACCGGCCCGGCCGATAGCCGCGTGCCACCGACTCGGGTAGACCCGCGAACCACTCGCGGATCGGGGTGAACGCGCCGGTGTAGGTGGCCGGATTCGAGCGCGGCGTGCGGCCGATCGGCGACTGGTCGATGTCGACCACCTTGTCGAGGAACTCGAGGCCGTCGATGCGCTCGTAAGGCCCGGCGCTGAGTCGCGTGCCGTTGAGCCTGCGCGCCGCCGCCTTGTACAGGGTCTCGACGATGAGGCTGGACTTGCCGCCTCCCGACACCCCGGTGACGCAGGTGAAGGTGCCGAGCGGGGTGCGGGCGGTGATGTTCTGGAGGTTGTTGACGCGCGCCCCGACGACCGTGAGCGACTGGCCGATGTTGCCCTTGCGACGCCCGTTGGGGACGGGAATCTGGCGCCGGCGGCTCAGGTATTGGCCCGTGAGGCTGTCGGGTTTGGCGGCGATGTCCGCGGACTTGCCCTCGGCCACGATCGCCCCTCCATGCTCGCCCGCCCCCGGGCCCATGTCGATCACGTGGTCGGCGGAGTGGATCGCCTCTTCGTCGTGCTCGACGACGATGACCGTGTTCCCCAGGTCGCGCAAATCCTTGAGCGTCGCGAGCAGTCGGCCGTTGTCGCGCTGGTGCAGGCCAACGGACGGCTCGTCCAGGACGTAGAGCACGCCGGTGAGCCGCGAGCCGATCTGGGAGGCGAGGCGGATACGCTGGCCTTCGCCGCCGGACAGCGTGGCGGAAGCGCGCGAGAGGGTGAGATACTCGAGCCCTACGTTGACGAGGAACCCCAGCCGTTCGTTGATCGCCTTGAGAATTCGTTCGGCGATCTCCCTCTGCTTGGGCTTGAGTCTGTCGGGCAGCTTCCCGAACCACTCCCGCGCCGCGGCGATGGCGAAGTCGGCCGCCTCGCCGATATGCAGGCCGTCGATCTTGACGGCCAGCGCCTCGGGCTTGAGCCGATAGCCCGTGCAGGCGTGGCAGGTAACGGTGCTCTGGAACCGGCTGAGCTCTTCGCGGAGCCACTCGCTGTCCGTCTCGCGCCAGCGCCTTTCGAGATTGGGGATGACGCCTTCGAAGGGCCTGGTCGTCTCGTACGCGCGAAGGCCGTCGTCGTAGCGCATCGTGATCGGCTCGTCGCCGGAGCCGTAAAGGATCACCCGGCGCACGCGCTCGGTGAGGTTCCGCCACGGCGCCGTCGCCCTCACCCGGAAGTGGCGCGCGATGCTATCGAGCGTCTGGACGTAGTACTGGGACGAGGTACTCGCCCACGGCGCGATTGCGCGTTCCCTGAGACTCAGCCGTTCGTCGGGGACCACGAGGTCTGGGTCGAAGTACATGTCCGTCCCCAGCCCGTCGCAGTCGGGACACGCCCCGTAGGGGTTGTTGAAGGAGAACAGGCGCGGCTCGATCTCGTCGATGGTGAAGCCGGAAACGGGGCACGCAAACCTCGCCGAGAAGGTGGTGACCTCGCCGGTGTCGGCGTCCTCGGCGAAGACCAGCCCGTCGCTCAAGCCGAGCGCCGTCTCGAGGCTGTCGGCGAGGCGATTGCCGAGGTCCCCTCTGACGACGAGGCGGTCCACCACCACCGCGATGTCGTGCTTGCGCTTCTTGTCGAGCGCCGGCGCCTCCTCGATCTCGTAAATCGTCCCGTCGATCTTCACCCTCTGGAAGCCACGCTTCAAAAGGTCGGCAAGCTCCCGGCGGTACTCTCCCTTGCGGCCGCGGACCATCGGGGCCAGCAGATAGAGCCGCGTCCCCTCGGGCATCGCCAGAACCCGGTCCACCATCTGGCTCACCGTCTGGCTTTCGATGGGCAGGCCCGTGGCCGGCGAGTACGGGATGCCGATGCGCGCCCAGAGAAGCCGCATGTAGTCGTAGATCTCGGTCACCGTGCCGACGGTCGAGCGGGGGTTCTTTGAGGTCGTCTTCTGCTCGATCGAGATCGCCGGCGACAGCCCCTCGATCGACTCCACGTTCGGCTTCTGCATGAGCTCCAAGAACTGCCGAGCGTAGGCCGACAGGCTCTCAACGTAGCGGCGTTGTCCCTCGGCGTAGATCGTGTCGAAGGCCAGCGACGACTTTCCCGACCCGCTGAGCCCCGTGATCACCACCAGGCTGTCGCGCGGAATGTCGACGTCGATGTCCTTAAGGTTGTGTTCCTTCGCGCCGCGGACGCGAATCTTCGGCTGCATGGAGCGTGCCGGGTCTCACGGTAAGCCGTTCAGTATACCCCTTTTTGGCGGCGGCGCGGCGTTTTCCTTCGTTACCCCCAACGGCCTCCGCCGAGGCCGCCCGGTGGCGCCAGAAGCCGGTGGCGGCCCCGCAGCGATTGCGGTTAAATACATGCCGTCACGACAGAAAAGGGGAGGGTTTCATGGCGGGAAGCGTCAACAAGGTGATCCTCGTCGGCAACCTGGGACGGGACCCGGAGGTTCGCCATCTCCAGGACGGCAACCCGGTGGTCAACCTGTCGCTCGCCACCAACGAAGTCTGGACCGACAAGGCCACGGGCGAGCGGCGCGAGCGAACGGAATGGCACCGCGTGGTCATCTTCAACGAGCGGCTCGGGGAGGTGGCGCAGAGGTACCTCAAGAAGGGTTCGAAGGTCTATGTCGAGGGCCAGCTCCAGACCCGGAAGTGGACCGACCAGCAGGGAGCGGATCGCTACACCACGGAGGTGGTGCTGCGAGGCTTCCGGGGCGAGCTTGCTATGCTCGACGCGCGCCCCGAGGGTGCGCCGGTGGAGGAAGCGGCACCGCCCGAACCCGCGGCGGCACCGGAGCCCGGGTCGGCGCCCGCGGAGCAAAGGGATCTCGACGACGAGATTCCCTTTTAGCTCGCGTTTCCGCGCCGGGCGGCTCGCGTTCGGCCGCGGCGTGTACTTCTCGCGGGTCGGCGGTGGGGGTGCGCCGCGGCCCACGACAAGTGCTCGCGCGCGGGGTATCTTTGACGCCGCGTGGGGGACCGGGAGGGAACGTGGAGAATTTCGGCGAAGCCACCGATCTCGAGGTGATCGACCGGCTTGTTTCGGTGCGCGGGCTGAACCTCGTTGACGTCGGGTGCGGGGACGGCGCGCTGGCAAGGGCCCTGGCCCAGCGCGGCGGCCGGCTGCTCGCGATCGAGCCGGACCCGGTTCAAGCGGAGCAGAACCGCCGTCTGCCGAGGACCGCGGGCCTCACCTTTGTCGAGGCGCCGGCGCAGGCGGTTCCCGCCGCGACCGCCTCCGTGGACGGGGTCTTCTTTAGCCGCTCGCTGCACCACGTCCCCTTGAGCGACATGGACAAGGCGCTACGCGAGGCTATCCGGGTCTTGCGGCCCGACTCCGGGTTCCTGTACGTGCTCGAGCCGCTCATGGAGGGCTCATATTCGCGGCTGATCCAGCCCTTCCACGACGAAACGGAGGTGCGCCGGGCCGCGGCCCGGGCGCTCGACCGGACGGCCGCGCCCCGGTTCCGGCAAAGCCGCGGAGTCCGCTACGTGACCATGGCGGCCTTTCCCGACTTCGCCGCCTTCGTCGAGTCGATGGCCGGCCATACCTACAACCGGTACACCCGGGCGGCGATCGAGACGCCGAAGGTGAGGGCGAGGTTCGAGGCCGGCCGGGCGAATGGCGGCTACCGTTTCGAGCAGCCGATGCGGGTCAACTTCTACCGCGGGCCTCGATCCGGTGGCTGACGGTCGGGGGAGGGTGGCCCGACCCGCCCCCGGGCAGCGGCCTCAAGCGGCCCGCTGCCGCCCCTAATGGGCTAAGTGGGCCGGTGCGGATACCGATGGCCGACGAGCGGGCGAACGCGAACGCCGTCCTCACCGTGGCCGAGATGTACGCGGCCGACCGGGCCGCCATGGAGGGGGGCGTCTCGGGCGAGACACTGATGGAGAATGCGGGCCGCGCCATCGCGGCCGCCGTCCGCGAGCGGTGGTCGCCGTGCGCCGCGGTCGTCGTCTGCGGGCCGGGCAACAATGGTGGCGACGGGTTCGTCGTCGCGCGCCTCTTGGACGAGGCGGGCTGGTCCGTCAGGCTGGCCCTGCTGGGCGAGAGGGAGGAGCTCAAGGGCGATGCCGCCGTCATGGCGGGCCGATGGCGGGGCAAGGTGCTGGCGCTTGACCCCTCGGTGCTCGACGGCGCGGATCTCGTCGTCGACGCCCTCTTCGGGGCGGGGCTTGCTCGACCGCTCGACGGCACCGCTCGCGAGATGGTGGAGGCCGTGGGCGCGCGTGGGCTCCCCTGCGTGGCGGTGGATGTCCCCACCGGCGTGCACGGCGACACCGGCGAGGTGCTGGGGGCGGCCGCCCGCGCTTCCCTCACCGTCACCTTCTTCCGGCGCAAGCCCGGCCACCTGCTTCTCCCGGGTCGGGCTCTCGCCGGCGAGGTGGTGGTGGCGGATATCGGGATCCCCGAGGCCGTGCTTCGGTCGATGGAGATGCGCTTGCACATGAACGGACCGGAGCTGTGGCTCGAGAAGTACCCTTGGCCGCGCATCGACGATCACAAGTACCGGCGCGGCCACGCGGTCGTTGTGGGCGGGGGTCCGGCGAGCACGGGCGCGGCGCGGCTCGCCGCCCGGGCGGCCTTGCGCGTCGGCGCCGGGCTCGTCACGGTGGCGACGCCGGCGGAGGCGCTCGCGGTCTATGCCGGGCAGCTGACCGCCGTGATGACGGCGCTGGTCCCGGACGACGACGCCTTTGCGGCGCTGCTCGCCGATCCGCGCAAGAACGCGGTCCTCCTTGGCCCGGGGACCGGAGTTACGGAGACCACCCGCCGGCGCGTGCTGGCGGCGCTCGGGGCGGGGAAGGCGTGCGTCCTGGATGCCGACGCGATCACGGCCTTCAAAGATGCGCCGCAAGATCTTCTTAAGGAGCTTTCCACAACTTCCCTCTTAACGCCGCACGAAGGCGAGTTCGCGCGCCTCTTCGCGGTCGAGGGCGACAAGGTGCGGCGCGCCCGCGCCGCGGCGAAGCGGTGCGGGGCGACGGTGCTGCTTAAGGGGGCGGACACGGTGATCGCGGCGCCAGACGGACGGGCGGTGATCAACGCCAACGCCCCGCCCGAACTCGCCACGGCCGGGGCGGGGGACGTGCTCGCCGGCCTCGCTCTTGGGTTGATGGCGCAGGATCTTGCCCCCTTCGAGGCGGCATGCGCCGCCGCCTGGCTCCACGGCGAGGCGGGCAAGGCGGTAGGGCCGGGTCTCATCGCCGAGGATCTGAGCGAGGCCCTGCCGGGCGTCCTTCGCCGGCTCAGGGATCGGGGCAGGTGACGGCGGTTCCCTTGGCATTTTCAGGCGATAGGGGCGGGTGTGCATGGGTCCGCCGCGGGGCGTCGCGTGAAGGGCGCACAATCGGCTCTTGCTGTGCTAAAATTGCCGATTGGGTGACCTCCACTATTACGGCAGGAGTTCGCCATGGCGTCGTCGGTTCCCTTCCCCAAGGCGAGGTCGGGGAAAG
>JBHICW010000108.1:0-6373 GCA_046759785.1 Alphaproteobacteria bacterium | reverse complement strand
CCCAGGGTTTCGGGACAGCGTGGAGGCGCGGCTCGCCACTACGGTGAAAGCGGCCTGTCAGTGGAGCCCCGCCGTCGAGCCATCATGCCCCCTGAAGGGTTGAACTGCAGGACAGGACTGGCTCTGGCTGGGAGCCAAGGTGAGAGCCCCAACCAGCTCCTCATTGCAGCCGGCTCCTCTATTGCTCCCAAGAGCGGCCCGACTAGTGTACCCGAATCGCGACTTGCGGAACTAGAGCGGATCGCTTAGGCTACCATTTCACAGGAGCCGAGGCCGGGGCATGGTCGGCGTTCAAGCGAGTCTGCCCGTCTCGTTTGCGGCGCGCAGCAGCCGAGGCGTCCGGCGCCGCTTGACAACCTCTCGCCCGGCGCGCAGAGTCTCCTGCACCCTGCCCGGCGCGGGAGCCCGCGTGCCAGGCGGGGCCTTCGTATGTAGGGCGGGCGTCCCGAGACTGGAGGAAGGAGAGCACCGATGAGATCCGCGCTAGTGATCATAAGCCTCGTGGTGTCGGCCGCGCTGGCCCTGCCGGCCGAGGCCAAGAACGTGCTGCGCTGGGCGAGCCAGGGGGACGCGCTGACGTTCGACCCCCATGCCCAGAACGAAGGGCCGACGAACGCGGCGAACTCCCAGGTGTACGAGCCCTTGATCCGCCGCAACGCCAAGATGGAGAAGGAGCCCGGCCTGGCCGTCGCCTGGAAGCTCCTGAACCCCACGACGTGGGAGTTCAAGCTCCGCCAGGGCGTGAAGTTTCACGACGGCGCCGACCTCACGGCCGAGGACGTCGTCTTCAGCTTCCAGCGCGCCAAGGCGGACACCTCGGACTTCAAGGGCTACATCACGAGCGTCTCCGAGGCCGTCGCCGTCGGCAGCGACACCGTGCACATCCGGACCTCGGGCCCGAACCCGATCCTGCCCGACCAGCTCACGACGCTCCTCATCATGGACAAGAGCTGGGCCGAGAAGCACAACGTCGGCAAGCCCCAGGACTACAAGAACAAGGTGGAGACCTACGCCGTCCGCCACGCGAACGGCACGGGGCCCTTCAAGCTCACGGTCCGCGAGCCTGGCGTGCGCACGGTCATGGTGAAGAACCCGACGTGGTGGGGGCTTAGGGACGAGCCGCACAACATCGACGAGATCGTCTACACCCCGATCGCCAACCCGGCGACGCGCGTGGCCGCGCTGCTGTCTGGCGAGCTCGACTTCGTGCTCGACCCGCCGCTGCAAGACCTCGCCCGGATCAAGGCCACCTCGGGCCTCAAGGTCGTCACCGTCAACCAGATCCGGACGATCTTCCTCGGAATGGTGGTCGGCGCGCCCGAGCTCAAGTCCTCCTCGGTGAGGGGCCGCAACCCCTTCGCCGACAGGCGCGTCCGCCAGGCGATGTCCCGGGCGATCGACATCGAGGCGATCAAGGAGAAGGTCATGCGGGACCTCTCGGCGCCGGCGGGCATCATCACCTCGCTCGGCGTGCACGGCTGGACCCCGGAGCTCGACCGGCGGCTGCCGTACGACCCGGACGGGGCCAAAAAGCTCCTGGCCGAGGCCGGCTACCCGAACGGCTTCGACGTCCGCCTGGACTGCCCGAACGACCGCTACAACAACGACGAGGCGATCTGCCAGGCGGTCGTCGGCATGCTCGGCAAGGTCGGCATCAGGGTGAGCCTCGACGCTCAGTCGAAGACGCTCCACTTCCCGAAGATCCAGAAGCGCGAAACGGACTTTTACCTCCTCGGCTGGGGCGTGCCGACCCTCGACTCCCACTACGTCTTCAATTACCTCTATGCTTCCAAGGGGTCCTGGAACGCCACCGGCTACGCGAACCCCCAGATCGACGAGCTGACAGCGTCGATCGAGAGCGAGACCGACCTCGCGCGGCGGGACAAGATGATCGCGCAGGTATGGCAGACCGTGAAGGACGACATCGTCTACATCCCGCTCCACCACCAGGTGATCGCGTGGGGAATGAAAGACCGGCTGGAGCTGCGGATCCGGCCAGACGACTCGCCGCAGTTCCGCTGGGCGCGGCTGAAGTAACGAGCCGGCGCCGTTCCGGCGAGGGGTCCGGCCCCGGCCCCCGGGCCCCTCGCCGCCGCTCAGTTCGACCCGCCCGATGATCGCCTACGTGCTCCAGCGTGTCGTCCAGTCGGTGGCGGTCATTATCGTCGTCGCCTTCGTGTCGTTCGTCCTCTTCAACTACGTCGGCGACCCGGTGAACAACATGGTCGGCCAGGAGGCGACCATCGCGGATCGCGAGGCCCTCCGCGAGCGCCTGGGGCTCAACGACCCGGTCGCCGTCCAGTTCGCGCGCTTCGTCGGCAACGCCGCCATCGGCAACTTCGGCATCTCCTACCAGCTCCAGCGCCCGGTCGCCACCCTGATCGCCGAGCGGATGCCCGCCACGCTTGAACTCGTCTTCGTCTCCGCGGTGCTGGCGCTCGCCGTCGGAATTCCCTGCGGGGTCTACACGGGGCTCCGACGCGAGTCGTGGCTCGCCCGCGTCATCCTGACGGTCTCGCTCGTCGGCGTGTCGCTCCCGACCTTCGTCATCGGCATCCTCCTGATCTATCTCTTCGCGGTCATCCTAGGAGTGCTCCCGTCGTTCGGCCGGGGCGACGTGGTGGCGCTCGGCTGGTGGACGACCGGCTTCCTGACGGTGAGCGGCTGGAAGGCGCTCGTCCTGCCCTCGATCACCCTCTGCCTCTACCAGCTGACGTTGATCCTCCGTCTCGTCCGCGCAGAGATGCTCGAAGTTCTCCGCACCGACTACATCAAGTTCGCGCGGGCCCGGGGGCTCCCGAATCGGGTCGTCCACTTCGGCCACGCGCTCCGGAACACGCTCGTGCCCGTCATCACGGTCACAGGACTCCAGGTGGGCTCCCTCATCGCCTTCTCGATCATCACCGAGACGGTGTTCCAGTGGCCGGGCATGGGCTTTCTCTTCATCCAGGCCGTCCAGTTCGCGGACATCCCGGTGATCGCGGCCTATCTCGTGCTCGTCGCTTTCTTCTTCGTCGCCATCAACCTGATCGTGGACCTCCTTTACGTCGCCGTGGACCCGCGGCTCCGGGTGGAGCGCACCGTGGCCGCAGGCGGCGCCGCCTGAGGCATGTCGTGATCGCCGCGACCGTTCAGCGGGCGCTCGACAGCGACCTCTTCTTCTCGTTCAAGCGCTCCCCGCTCACGGTCGCAGCGGCGATCGTCACGGCGTTCTTCTTCCTCGGCGCGGCACTTGCCCCGCTCATCGTGCCGCAGGACCCCTTCAACCCGGCGGCCCTCCATCTG
Source organism: Alphaproteobacteria bacterium (assembly GCA_046759785.1). GTDB lineage: Bacteria > Pseudomonadota > Alphaproteobacteria > JBHICW01 > JBHICW01 > JBHICW01. Next base: position 3,088 of record JBHICW010000108.1, on the reverse strand, counting down.
ATGGACGCCTTCGCCCCGCCGGCGTGGACCGCCGAGGGGACGCTGCGGTACATCCTCGGGACCGATAACCAGGGGCGCGACGTCCTCTCGGCGATCCTCTACGGCAGCCGGATCTCGCTCGTCGTGGGCTTCGCGGCGGTGCTCTTCTCCGTCGTGCTCGGCGTGGGGCTGGGCGTGACCGGGGGGTACGTCGGCGGCTGGTTCGAAACGGTGTCCATGCGACTGGCCGACGTCCAGCTCACGGTGCCGGGCATTCTCGTCGCGCTCATGGTGGACGGGATCGTCCGCACGGCGCTGCCGGGCGGCATGAAGGAGGAGCTCGCCGTCTACGTGCTCATCTTCGCGATCGGGATCTCCGGCTGGCCGCAGTACGCGCGGGTGACCCGCGGAGCGACGCTCGTCGAGAAGAACAAGGAGTACGTCGCGGCGGCGCGGATCATCGGCATCCATCCGGCGGCGATCATGCTGCGCCACGTGCTGCCGAACGTCATGGGCCCGGTGCTCGTGCTCGCGACGATCGGGCTCGCGCTCGCCATCATCAGCGAGGCGACGCTGTCCTTTCTCGGCGTCGGCGTGCCGCCGACGACCCCGTCGCTCGGCACCCTGATCCGCATCGGCAACAACTTCCTCTTCTCCGGCGAGTGGTGGATCACGCTGTTTCCGGCCGCGGCGCTCGTTCTGCTGGCGCTCTCGGTGAACCTGCTGGGCGACTGGCTCCGCGACGCCCTCAACCCCAAGCTCCGGTAGATGCGCCAGCACGGCGGCGAGAGGTCGACGTCGAAGGCCGCAGGCCGGCGTACGCCGCCCAGGCTTAAACCCCCGCGCCTCGACGGGCTTCGCTCGCTCGGACGCCGTCGCTTGCCCGCCCTTTCCCCCGAGGCGGGAGGTGGAGCCCTCGCCGGCCAATTGCGTTGGGCCGGCACGGCGCGCTCCGCCGTCCTGCGCTTCGCCGCCCGCTACGGCTCGTCGGATTCGCTCGGCGGGGCACCGCCGGCTTGCGGCCGTCACCACGCGAAATCACCTTGCGGCGAGGCGCGGAGGCCTGAGTGGAGGCCGGGCGTCGCCAGCCTGCGGCCGTAGGGGGCGGGCGATCTAGTGGCGCTGCTGGAGGTCCGCCACCTGCGCGTCGAGATCCCTACGCGGCGCCGCACGCTCGTTGCCATCCACGACATCTCGTTCGACATCGAGCAGGGCGAGGTCCTGGGTGTTGTCGGCGAGTCCGGCGCCGGCAAGTCCCTCACCGGTGCCGCCATCATCGGCCTCCTCGAGCCGCCGTGCCGCATCGCGGCGGGGGAGATCTGGCTCGAGGGCCGGCGCATCGACGACCTCGATCCCGAGGGAATGCGGCAGATCCGCGGGCGCAAGATCGGCGCGATCTTCCAGGACCCGCTCACGAGCCTCAACCCGCTGCTGACGATCGGGCGCCAGCTCACCGAGACGATCACGACGCATCTCCCGCTCGCGGCGGCCGAGGCACGTCGTCGGGCGATCGACCTGCTTGCCGAGGTCGGCATTCCCGCCCCCGCGGAGCGCTTCGACGCGTATCCGCACCAGTTCTCGGGCGGCATGCGCCAGCGCGTCGTCATCGCCCTGGCCCTCGCCGCGAACCCGCGGCTCGTCGTCGCCGACGAGCCGACGACGGCGCTCGACGTCTCGATCCAAGCGCAGATCCTGGCGCTGCTGCGGCGGCTCTGCCGCGAGCACGGCACCGCGGTCATGCTGATCACCCACGACATGGGCGTGATCGCCGAGACGGCGACACGCGTGGTCGTCATGTACGCGGGCCGCATCGCCGAGATCGGCCCCGTCGCCGACGTGATCAAGGACGCGCGTCACCCGTACACCGAGGGGCTCATGGGATCGATCCCGGCGCTCGGCCACGAGGTGCCGCGCCTCGCCCAGATCGAGGGGACGATGCCGCGCCTCGCCCAGATCCCGTCGGGGTGCGCCTTCAACCCGCGCTGCGGCTGGACGATCGAGCTCTGCCGGCGCGAGCGCCCGGAGCTGATGCCGACCGGCGGCGCGAGCCTCGCGGCGTGCTGGCGGTATCACGCGCGCTGGGCCGGGGCCGTCCGTGGCTGAGGGCACCGCGCGCCCAACGCTGATCGAGGTCAGAGACCTCGCCCGCTACTTCGACGTCTCCCCGCCCTGGCTCACACGGCTGCTCGAGCGCCGCGGGCGCCTGATCCTCCGCGCGGTGGACGGGGTGTCGTTCACGATCCGGCGGGGCGAGACGTTCAGCCTGGTGGGCGAGTCCGGGTGCGGGAAGTCGACGGTCGCCCGGCTGATCGTCGGCCTCTACCGGCCGACGCGGGGCGCCATCGTCTTCGACGGCACGGACCTCACGCGCCTGGGCTCCCGCGCGGCGATGGCGCCCTTCCGGCGGCGGCTGCAGATGATCTTCCAGGACCCCTACGCGAGCCTGAACCCGCGCTGGCGCGCGCGCGACATCATCGCCGAGCCGGTGCACGCCTTCGGCATGGCGTCGAGCCGCCGAGCCCTCGCCGACCGGGTCGCGGAGCTGCTCGCGCACGTCGGGCTCGCGCCGGAGGACGGCGAGAAGTACCCGCACGAGTTCTCGGGCGGGCAGCGTCAGCGCGTGTCTATCGCGCGGGCGCTCTCGAGCCAGCCGGACTTTCTCATCTGCGACGAGCCGAGCTCCGCGCTCGACGTCTCGGTGCAGGCCCAGATCCTGAACCTCATGAAGGATCTGCAGCGCGAGCTCCACCTCACCTACCTCTTCATCAGCCACAACCTCGCCGTCGTGCGCCACGTCTCGGACCACGTCGGGGTCATGTACCTCGGGCGCCTTGCCGAGGTCGGCCCGAGCGGGTCGCTCTTCCGGCGGCCGCGCCACCCCTACACGCGGTTGCTGCTCGACACGGTGCCGAGCCTGGCGGCGACCGGGCGCGAGCGGCAGCCGGTCGCGGGCGAGGTGCCGAACCCGATCGCGCCGCCTCCGGGCTGCGCGTTCCACCCGCGTTGCCCCTTCGCCGACGCGCGCTGCCGCCGCGAGGTGCCCGCGCTCCGCCCGGCGGACGGCACGCTCGTCGCCTGCCACGGCGTCGAAGAAGGCCGGATTCGCTAG
>JBHICW010000107.1:0-6382 GCA_046759785.1 Alphaproteobacteria bacterium | reverse complement strand
GGGCCTTGAACCGGGTGGGCGCCCACCAGACGATGGAGGACTACCTTCGCTACCTCAACAACATCGTTGCCAGCTCGCCCGACGGTCGCCTCCAGCCGGTCTATGGCATTACCCTGGAAGACAGTCTGAAAGAGACTGTGGTGGACACCCTTCCGGGTTACCGTGGCATGGGCCCGGTGCGCCGCGGCAACCAGGCGTACGCACACGTCCAGCACGACGTCTACGGGGAAGTCGTCCTCGCTATCACCCAAGCCTTCATCGACACCCGCCTCTTGCGGCCGGCCGGCGCCGAGATCTTCCAACGCCTCGAGCCTGTGGGCGAGCAAGCGTACCGGCTCCACGACCAGTCGGACCAGGGCATGTGGGAGCTCAGGGGCCGCACCGACGTCCACACCATGTCGAGTGTGATGTGCTGGGCGGCCTGCGATCGGCTGGCGCGCATCGCGGCCCATCTGGGACGAGCCGAGCGAGCGGAGCACTGGCGGAGCCGGGCCGAGCAGATCCGCAAACTGGTGCTGGAGCGCGCGTGGAACGATCGCCTCAAATGCTTCGTCGCCACCTTTGGGGGCAACGAGGTCGACGCCAGCCTGTTGTTGATGGGCGAGGTCGGGTTCCTTGAACCCCAAGACCCGCGGTTCACAAGCACCATGGCCGCAGTGGAAAAATCCCTGCTCCGCGGGTCGCACATGTTCCGCTACGCGGTTGCCGACGACTTTGGCGTGCCGCAGAACGCGTTCAACGTCTGTACCTTCTGGTACATCGGTTGCCTCGCCGCGGTGGGCCGCAAGGACGAGGGGCGGGAGCTGTTGGAAAACATGCTCGCCTGCCGCAACCATCTCGGCCTGCTACCGGAGCACCTGGACCCCGCGACCGGCGAGCTGTGGGGCAACTTCCCGCAGACCTACTCGCATGTCGGGCTCATGAACTCCGCCGCGCGGCTGAGTCGACCGTGGGAGGACGCGTTGTGAGCCGGCTCATCGTCGTCTCGAACAGGGTGGCGCCCGTCAAGCCCGAGGAGACCACGGCCGGCGGTCTCGCCGTCGGGCTTCTGGCCGCGCTTCAGGAGCACGGTGGGATCTGGTTCGGCTGGAGCGGCAAGGTAGTGGGGTCGGGCAGGCTGCGCCTGAACACGACGCCGGCCGGGCCCCTGTCGTATATGACGATGGGGCTCACGCCGGAGGATCACGACGAGTACTACAACGGGTATTCCAACCGCACCCTCTGGCCCCTGTTCCACAACCGGTTGGACCTCGTGATCTTCGACCGTCACCTCTATGGGGCCTACCGGCGCGTGAACCGCCTGTTCGCCCGGCGGCTCTACCCCGTTCTGGAGCCCGACGACATCATCTGGATTCACGACTACCACCTCATTCCCTTGGCCGAGGAACTGCGCGAACTCGGGGTCCAGGGACCGATGGGATTTTTCCTCCACACACCGTTTCCCGCCCGCGAGATACTCGTCGCCCTGCCCCGCCATGCCGAGCTCGTCCGGGCGCTCCTCGCCCACGATCTTGTGGGCTTCCAGACGGCCGACGACCTCGGCAACTTGTGCGACTACCTGGAGCAGGAGGCGGACGGTGTGGTCTCGGCCTCCGGGGAGGTTGAGGCCTTCGGACGGCGCCTTCGGACGGGGGTGTTTCCCGTGGGAATCGACACCGACGCGTTCGCCGCTCTCGCCGCTTCACCGGAAGCCGAGCGGCAGGCCTTGCGGCTCGCTCGCAGCCTCGGGGGTAACGTCATGATTAGCGGCGTGGACCGGCTGGACTACACCAAGGGGCTGGTTGAGCGGGTGCGCGCCTTCGAGATCCTGCTCGAGACCCGCCCCGAGCTGCGCGAGCGGGTCGGCCTGGTCCAGATCTCCGCCCCCTCCCGCGAGGAGGTCCCTGAGTACGCCGAAATCCGTGAGGAATTGGAGCTCGCGGCGGGCCGGATCAACGGCCGCTTCGCCTCCTTCTCCTGGCAGCCGGTGCGCTACCTCAACAAGAGTTTCAGCCGCCGCTTCCTTGCCGGGTTCTACCGGGCAAGCGGGGTGGGGCTGGTGACGCCGCTCCGCGACGGCATGAACCTGGTGGCGAAGGAGTACGTCGCGGCGCAGAACCCTGACGATCCCGGGGTGCTCGTGCTCTCCCGCTTTGCCGGCGCGGCCCGCGAGCTTGATGCGGCGCTCCTCGTCAACCCATACGACCTGGAGGCGGTCGCCGAGGCCCTGCACAAGGCACTGGAGATGTCGCTCAAGGAGCGCAAGGACCGCTGGCGCAGCATGATGCGAGTGCTCAGGCGGAACGACGTCGCGCGCTGGCGAGGCGGCTTCGTCGACGGGCTGACGGCGGCCCACCGCAGGCACGTCGGTCGCCCGCCCGTCGCCAGGGCGGTCTGACGCCCGGCGGCCCCGTGGTCGCCGACGGCCGTCCCGGGCCGGTGACCGATGTGGCCCGGCGAGGTCGGGCGCCCCGGGCGAGCTTGCGGCGCATCGGCGCCCTGAGCGGCCGCCCGCTAGCCGGCGAACCGGGGCTCCGGCAGGCCGTTGACCCCGACGTCCACGGCGAAGAGGCCGCCCGCGAGCGGGCCTCTGGCCTTGTCCTCCTGGCTGAGCTCGATCGAGGCGGAGGTGATGTATAGGACCCTGAGCCCCGGGCCGCCGAAGACGCAGCTCGTGGGTTGTTGGACCGGCAGCCCGACGACGCGGTCGACGCGGCCGTCGGGCGCGTAACGGGTGACCCGCCAGCCGCCCCAGTGGACGCTCCAGACGAACCCCTCCGAGTCCACGGTGAGCCCGTCGGGAAACCCCGCCTCGGGCGGGACGCTCGCGAACAGGCGCCGGTTGCGGATGGCGCCCCTCGAGGGCTCGAAATCGAAGGCATAGATGCGGCCGAGCTCCGAGTCGCTGAGGTACATGGTGCGGTCGTCCGGGCTCCACCCCAGCCCGTTCGAGCAGATGACCCCGCCCTGCATCCTATGGCAGCTCAGGTCCGGATCGAGCCGATAGAGGGCGCCGAGCGGTCTGGGGTCCGCCACCTCGTGATACGAGCCGGCCCAGAACCGGCCCTGCCGGTCGCACTTGCCGTCGTTCATGCGGGTCTCGTGGAGGTGGGGCTCGGGGTCGTAGAGCATGCCCACCTCGCCCGTGGCGAAGTCGAAGAAGCCGAAGCCGGTGCGCAGCGCGACGACCGCGCCGCCTTGCTCCCTCAAAGCCAGGGCCCCTACCTCCACCGACATGGGCCATGTCTCGGCGGCCCCGCTCGCGGGGACGAAACGGTGGATCGCCGGCTTCTTGATGTCCACCCAGTAGAGGGCTTGCTCCCGCGGACACCACACCGGGCCCTCGCCGAGGACGGCGCGGGCGTCGAGCACGCAAGTGACCTCGCCCATCCTTTCCCCTTCGTCGGACCGGAGGCTTCAGTCCTTCGCCGGGGTGCCCGCCTCCAGGCGGCGCTTGCACCCGGCCCGCTTGCCCGGAAAGATTGGGGCCGCCCCTGAAGCGGTGTCAACTGGACGGCCACAGCCATGTGGGCCGAAGGCGGTCCATCCGAAGACCCATGGCCCGGATGGAAACGAGGGTGGCATGGCTCAAGATAGATCGGGCGAGGCGCGGTGGGAGCACTTTCCGCACGAGGCCGACATCGGGGTCCGTGGGCTAGGGCCCACGAAGGCGGCCGCGTTCGAGCAGGCGGCGCTCGCGCTCACGGGCGTCGTGGCCGACCCGGGGCGGGTCAAGCCCCGCGCAGCCGTGGAGCTCACCTTGAGCGCCCCCGACGACGAGCTGCTCTTGGCGGACTGGCTCGGCGCTCTCATCTATGAGATGGCGACGCGCAAGATGCTGTTCGGCCGCTTCGCAGTCGAGATCGAGGGCTCTTCCCTTCGGGCCACCGCCTGGGGCGAGCCGGTCGACGTCGCCCGCCACCGGCCGGCGGTGGAAGCGAAGGGCGCGACGTACACGGCGCTTAAGGTCGCGCGTGAGCCGGGCGGCGGCTGGGTTGCCCAGTGCGTCGTGGACGTGTGATCGGGTGGTCCCCCCGTTAGGCGACGGGTGCAAGGCTATGGACAGTGCAGGTTTCGAGAGGGTGTCCGAGTACGCATGGCGAATCCCGCCTGAGGGCGACATGCGCGTACCTGGGGTGATCTATGCCGACGAGGGGCTCATCCGCGACATGGACGAGAAGGTGCACGAGCAGGTGACGAACGTTGCGACCCTGCCCGGCATCGTGAAGGCGTCCTATGCCATGCCCGACGCCCACTGGGGCTACGGCTTCGCCGTGGGCGGGGTGGCCGCCTTCGACCCGGACGAAGGCGGGGTGGTCTCCGCCGGCGGCGTCGGCTTCGACATCTCGTGCGGGGTGCGCAACCTCCATATCGGGCTCACGGCGGAGGAGATCGAGCCGGTGAAGGAGCGGCTCGTCGACGCCTTGTTCAAGCGCATCCCGGTCGGCGTCGGCAGTACAGGGAAAATCCGCCTGGATGCGGATGAGATGGAGGCGATGCTCAAGAACGGCGCGGCCTGGGCCGTCGGGCGGGGTTACGGAATCGCGGAGGACCTGGAGAGGATCGAGGAGCGAGGCCGCGTGCCCGGCGCCGGGCCGAAGGAGGTCTCCGACAAGGCCCGCAAGCGCCAGCGCGACGAGATGGGAACGCTGGGCTCCGGCAACCACTACCTCGAGGTCCAACGCGTGGCCCGCGTGTTCGAGCCTGAGTTCGCCGCCGCGTTCGATCTGAGCCAAGGCGACGCGGTGATCAGCATCCACTGCGGCTCGCGCGGGCTGGGCCATCAGATCGGCACCGAGTTTCTCAGGCGCATGGCGACGGCCGCGGCGGAGCACGGGATCCGTCTCCCGGACCGGGAGCTCGCCTGCGCCCCGATCCGCTCCGCCGTCGGCGACGCTTACCTCGGCGCCATGCGCGCCGCCATCAACTGCGCGCTCGCCAACCGCCAGATCCTCACGCACCTGACGCGCCAGGTCTTCGCCGACCTGCTGCCCAGGGCGGAGCTTAGGCTGCTCTACGACGTCTCCCACAACACCTGCAAGGAGGAGGAGCACGTCGTCGACGGGCGATCGCGCCGGCTGTTCGTCCACCGCAAGGGAGCGACGCGCGCGTTCGGTCCGGGCCATCCCGACTTGCCGGAGGCGCTGCGCCCGGTGGGACAGCCCGTGTTGATCGGCGGCAGCATGGGCACGGCCTCCTACATTCTGGCCGGGACCGGCGAAGGCATGGAGCTCTCCTTCGGGTCCGCGTGCCACGGGGCCGGGCGCACGATGAGCCGCACCCAGGCAAGGAAGCAATGGCACGGCCGTGAGGTCGTCGACGAGCTCGCCCGCCGCGGGATCTTCGTCAAGAGCCCGTCCTACCGCGGCGTCGCCGAGGAGGCGCCCGAGGCCTACAAGGACGTGAGCGCGGTCGTCGAGGCCACCGAGCGCGCGGGTCTCGCCCGCCGCGTCGCCCGCCTCGAGCCCATGGTCTGCATCAAGGGCTGAACGCCCCGTCGCCGAGGCGCAGCAAAAAGGGGACATTCAACTTTATTCCCCGACGCCGGCCGGCTAGGCTTGACCGTCATGCCACGGACGGCGCGGGCGTCGGCGGGCGGTGTCTGTTACCACGTGATTAACCGTGGAAACGGGGGCGCTACCGTCTTTCACGGAAGCGACGAGTACCAAGCGTTCGTCGCCTTGCTGGGCGAGGAGCGCGCCCCGGTGGCGATGCGGATCTTGGCCTACTGCTTGATGCCGAACCACTTTCACCTCGTGCTCTGGCCCTTCCAGGACGGTGACCTCAGCCGCTGGATGCAATGGCTGATGACCGCCCATGTCCGCCGCCACCATCAGAGGCACGGCTCGAGCGGCCATGTTTGGCAGGGCCGGTTCAGGGCCTTTCCGGTCCAACACGACGAGCACCTTGTGAGCGTCTTGCGTTACGTCGAGCGCAACCCGCTCCGCGCCGGCCTGGTCGAGCGGGCGGAAAATTGGGCGTGGTCGAGCCTCAGGCTGCGGTTGAAAGACAGGAGGAGCGCCGTCCTCGCCGACAGCCCCGTGCCCTTGCGCAACGACTGGCCCGCCTTCGTCGGCGCGCCACAGACGGTGGCCGAACTCGAGCGCCTGCGCCACAGCGTCAACCGGGGCACGCCGTTCGGCGACGACGGCTGGGTGCGAGAGACGGCGACGCGACTTGGCCTCGAGTCCAGTTTGCGGCCCCGTGGCCGCCCTAAGCAAGATCGCGGGGGCGCCGATCGAAAGGACCTGAGCTAGCAAGGGGGAGACTTAGCAAGAAAAACCAGGGCGGAGGAATTGGAAGGCCCACTTTTTCTTTTTTCATTAGGTGAAGACGGTGGCCATGACGAAGAACAATAAACAGCGGTTTGGCAGATGGTTCGTCAAGCCGTCGAGGAGCTTGG